>JAYTNK010000843.1:0-4744 GCA_043748375.1 Cytophagales bacterium | reverse complement strand
CGTTTGTGGCAAATGGCTTTATCAACCACAATACCGAAGCTCGCCTACACCGCATAGCAGAGGAAATTATCAATGACATCAATAAAGAAACAGTTGATTTTCAAGGTAACTTTGATGACTCTTTATTGGAGCCTACAGTAATGCCTTGCAAAATACCTCACTTATTGCTCAATGGTAGTTCTGGTATTGCGGTGGGTATGGCAACCAATATGGCTCCCCACAACTTAACCGAAGTGGTAGATGGCATTATGGCGTATTTGGATAATGAAGAAATTACCATAAAAGAACTTTTAAAGTTTATTCCTGCTCCTGACTTTCCTACAGGTGGGCTTATTTATGGTTATCAAGGCGTAAGAAATGCGATGGAAACAGGACGTGGACGTATCATTATGCGTGCAAAAGCTGAAATTGTAGAAACCAAAACAGGCAAGACGCAAATTATTGTTACTGAAATTCCTTACATGGTGAACAAAGCCATGATGATTGAAAAAACAGCTGACCTTGTACACGAAAAGAAAATAGAAGGTATTTCTGACCTCCGCGATGAATCTGACCGCGAAGGCTTGCGTATTGTGTATGATTTGAAACGCGATGCAGTGCCTATGGTAGTGCTTAATCAACTTTATAATTATACGGCATTACAATCTTCTTTTGGTGTCAATAATGTAGCGTTGGTAAAAGGTCGTCCGCATACGCTTAACCTAAAACAACTCATTGAATACTTTGTAGAACACCGCCACGAAGTAATTTATAGGCGTACGGTGTTCGAACTCAAGGAGGCAAGAGCGCGTCAGCATATTTTGGAAGGGCTTTTGATTGCACTTGACCATTTAGACCAAGTAATTAAACTTATTCGAGCCTCGAAAGATGCCGAAACCGCCCGTGAAGGCTTGATAAGCACTTTCGCATTGTCGGAAATACAGGCAAGAGCTATTCTTGAGATGCGCTTGCAACGCCTTACTGCGCTTGAACGTGATAAAATTCAAGACGAGTACAAACGCATTAGCGAATTGATAGAGCGTTTGGAGGCTATTTTGGCAGATAAGGGCTTGCGTACTCAAATCATCAGAGATGAATTGGGCGAAATGCGCGACAAATATGGCGATAAACGCCGTACGCAAATTATTTATGATGCAGAGGAATTTACAGACGAGGACATGATTCCTGAAGAGGATTTTGTCATCACCATTTCGCATTTGGGCTATATCAAACGCACTGCCCCTTCCGAGTTTCGTTTACAAGCGCGTGGTGGAGTAGGTACACGCGGTATCTCGAAAGGCGAAGATTTCAACGAACATTTATTGATAGCCTCTACCCATGATCACCTGCTTATTTTTACGCAATCGGGAATTGTCCATTGGATAAAAGGCTATCAAATTCCTGAAGGTAACCGCACTGCCAAAGGACGCGCTGTTCAAAATTTATTGCAAATAGACAAAGACGACAAGATAAAGGCGGTATTGAATGTACGCAATTTAGGTGATAAGGATTTTTGCGAAAATCACTCTATTATCATGTGTACTGAAGGTGGTATTATCAAAAAAACACCCCTTACGGCTTTTGCCCGCCCTCGTCAAGCAGGTATTCGCGCTATCAATTTTCAAGAAGGCGATAACTTACTCGATGTAAAATTGACTGACGGCAACAATGAAATCGTGTTGGCTATTCGTTCTGGACGCGCTATCCGCTTCAACGAATCGAAAGTACGCGACATGGGGCGTGGTGCTATGGGTGTTCGAGGCATATCACTTGAAATAGATGGTGAAGACCGCGTAGTGGGTATGGTGGCACTTAGTCGTGAAAACTCTACCCTATTGGTGGTTTCTGAAAAAGGCTACGGCAAACGTTCTGACCTTGATGAGTACCGCACTACAAACAGGGGAGGCAAGGGCATTAAAACGCTCAATGTTACGGAAAAAACAGGCAAGCTCGTAACGATTATGGAAGTTACTGATACGGATAATTTGATGATAATCAACCGTTCGGGTAATCTTATTCGTATGTCGGTAGGCGAGATGCGGGTAATCGGCAGAGCTTCGCAAGGCGTTCGTTTGATTCGTTTGCAAGAAGATGACAGCATTGCTTCTGTCGCACTGTTGATGAATGTTATAGGGGAAGAAACGGAAGAGGTCTTGCCTGTAGAGGGTGAAAATATCTTGCCTGCTGAACCTTCTGATAAAATAGAAACTACTGAAGAGGCGTGAAAATAAATATGAAAAGCGACTCTTTTTGAGTCGCTTTTATTTAATCCAAAAATCTATATGAAAATAAAAAAACAATATATAGCGTTAGGGATTTTACAAATATGTTTTTCTTGTTTTTTGGCTTACCAAATATTCCAAGATTGTCAAACATACACTTACGGAAAATTAGTAAATGTTGAAATTAAAAGTATTGGAGTTGGACGTTCTCAAGTTGTACAAATAAAGTGTCAAAATAAAGACTATAGTTTTCTTGGAAAGTCAGGATTAACAAATGATATGATTGGCTCGATGTATCAGGTATATCATTATAAAGAGCATTTTATCCGCACTGATGCTGTATATGGATTTTGGTGGAATATATTGTTTGTAATCTTTTTGTTTATGGTGGGTTTGTATTTTTTGTTAGTCCCTTATGATTTATAAGGCAAAAGAAGGCTTCTTGAAAAACGGATGCATTTCGTATAGATTGCCCTCTATATAGCTAACTTCATAACCCTTGCTTTTCCATAGGCAAGAAACACACTTGCCTACCCTTTGAAAGGATAAAAGGTACTCTGGGGTTATCTATAAAAAAAGGATAAAAGGTACGCTGGGTTATCCATGAGGTTAGTTTTTGGGTAGGCAAGGTCAAAAAAACATTTTAACGCCTGTCACCTTTGCACGATAAACTCGATGAGGCTTTGCAATTTGCGTTATTCAAAAATTATCAATTTTATGGAAAATATAAAATACTTGTTTCTCATTCTTATCTATATCTTGCCTTTTTATACAAAGGCAATTTCTCCTATTGAAGCATTACAAGACACTACCTACAATGCTATTGAGGTGGTAAAAGTGAAGAATGGAAAGAAAAAAAATATAAAATTAGAAAAAAAAGTAAGTGTTATGCTGAAAGGCAATAGATATGGTTGGGGAAAAATCGTATCTATAAAAAAAGATAGAATAATTTTAGAGATAGAGTTGGAGTTGGAGAAGAAAATAGAAACGAAGGAAGTAGCATTTGAGGATATTGTTACTATAGAAAAATTGAGTTCTGAAACAATACGGTCTGTTGTTACGCTTGTTTTACTCATAGTTGGTGTAACCACACTTCTTTGGGCGAAAGCGGCTGAAAAAAATAGAGGCTATCTCATATTGGTGGCACTTGTTTCAAGTTTTACTCTTGGTTGGATATTAGACAAAGAAGAAACTAAGCAAAAAAGCCTTATACAAATTCGCCCTTTAGTTTCTAGTCGTTAAAGTTTTCACCTTTAACGCCTTTTCAGGTATTAGAAAAACGAATAAGAAGTTTATGTCTATAAGAACAATTTATCAATCAGTCATTTTTTGATACCTGAAAATGCGTTAAAATTAAGTATTTACCTCAAAAATATGAATATAAACAGCGAAGCAGATTATGCTCCTAATATCTTTGGTTTAGTGATACTTTGGGTAACTGTAGTATTTGCACCTTTGCTTTATATGTTGGGCGGTTTGATGGTGTTTTATTACTTCAAAGTAGCCTTTCCAGATTATACGCTTTTACTCAAAGTTTGGGAAACAGCTATTTTTTTTGGTATGTTTCTGTTGGTAATTTGGTCAAAAATATCCATTAGAAAAACAAGCGTGCAAGCAGATAGTCAAGGACTTACCTATAAGTTTTCTAAAAAACTAAAATACCTGTCTTGGCACGATATAGAACAGTGTTCTTGCTATGATGATGCTATTATATTAAAGCCTTGTGGAGGCAAAATGTTTTTTTTGCGCGCAGCCCAAGATAAAACAACTTTCCTTAGCCTCAGCAAGGCAATAAAATCCCATTTGGAAACGCATCAGGATATACTACCCTATAGTTTTCTAAGCAGTGATTTTGGAATGTATATGCGCATTGCCTTTACCTTAGCTTTTTGTTTTCTTTGCCCTATATTTTTCATTCCGTTTATTATGTTGATAGGGAAAGATGGACTATGGCATTTTGAAAATGCATGGATTATGGCTATTTTAGCAGGAGAATTTTTTGTGGTTGGAATGGTTATACGGGCTTTATGGAGCAATAAAAAATAAAGGCAATAAATTGTTAAAAATCTGATAATCAATATATTACAAAAAAAATTTAATAAAAAATGAAGGGATAAAAGGTATCCTAGATTATCCATGACTTTGTTTTTGTGTATGTAATGGCTATATCTTACACAAAATAAGCAGGCATTTTGCTTGCCTGCGCAAATAAATCGTAATAAATATTTTTATTTTACAATTTTTAAAAATAACGCAAATGACTGCAAACGAATTTATTGAAAAATTTAAAAGTAACGCTACTGATTTTGATGAAAAAGTAGAAGTCATAAATGCTGTAACAATTGGAGATGGAGGTCAAGGTATTTGGAATGATATTGTGCGAAATGTTACTTTCAAGAGCTTTGTTTATTTTATAGATACCAATATTGCACATCAAATATCTTTTTTTAATTGCATTTTCGAAGGTAATATTGTATTCTCAAATTGTAATATAGAAACTACTAATATGACTGTAGGTTTAGACAATTATCGCGAGTTTATTA
>JAYTNK010000842.1:0-4040 GCA_043748375.1 Cytophagales bacterium | reverse complement strand
GATAAAACGAATATATGTCTAAATAGCATTGGTTGTCTTTTTTATGTTTTTGAAAAATAAAAATAGCCATTTAACGTTGTAAGTTCTAAAAACAACTACGTTTAATGAAATTACTAAAACTTACGCTCTTAGCATTGATTATAGTAGCGTTTAGCTTGCGCCCACAAAAAATAGCAGAAGCGACTTGCGCAGGGGGCGATTTTGATGCTCCTGTTGCTTACAATCTGTTTACTCCTATGTCGTTTGCCGACTTAACAGACTTTTGGAGGAAGCCAGACCCAACCGAAGAGGCAAATCTTACCGATTGGCTTGCCTACCTCAACAATAAACCCAGCAGGGAAGATGTACGCGAAGTAGTTTATAAACTTTCTATAGCCGACCTGCAAAAAATTCGTGCACTTGTGCAGGCAGGCAAGGGCAATACGCCTGATGCTTGGAAAAACAATACACTAATCAAATATTGGCAGGGCAACAAAGATATTGAAGCCATAGACTATCTGATGTATGCCAAGACTTGCGAAATGCAAGCAGGCACTTTTGATGATTGGGACACCAATCAACGAGATAAAAACAAGGTAAAAGCCCTCGCAGAAGAAATTACAAAGGCATACAAAAACGCTACCAACGACTTTTTACGTTTGCGCCTTGCCTACCAAGCCATCCGCATGGCGCACTATAGCGAGCAGTATAGCAAAGGCATCACCTTATATGACGAACTTGTGCAACCTCTTGAAAATAAGACGAATAGCCCTATTCGTTATTGGGCTTTGGCGCATAAAGCAGGCTGTCTGTCAGGACAAGGATACGAGGATAAGGCGGGCTATCTGTTCGCACAAGTATTCGATAAATGCCCTTCTAAGCGTGTTTCTTCTGCCCTTAGTTGGAAAATAGAAAACGAAACGCAATGGGCAAACGCTCTCGCTTTATGCAAAACGCCCGAAGAACAAGCGGCTTTGTATTTTATGCGCTCACTTGACCGAGAAGCCGATATACTCGCCGAAATGACAGGTATCTATGCCCAATATCCAGCATACGACAAACTTGATGTTTTGTTATTGCGTGAAATAAACCAACTCGAAAACGCTTTACTCAAAGTAGAATTAAAAGAAAATCTTTTGTTCTTACAAAAAACAGGTGCGACTTCTACCGAAGAAGCCGCCAAAAAACTTCGCAAAGTACAAACATTTGTGAGCAAATGTGTTGCTGAAGGAAAAGTAAAAAACAAAGAGGTATTTGCTATAGCAAGTGCTTATTTAGACTTTATAGCGGGAAATAGTGCGCAAGCTCTGAATAAACTCGATGCGCTTAAAACAAAAGAACCCGCCTATCAACAACAAATAGAGGTCTGTAAGTTGGCTATTAAACTGGCAGGATTAACCAAAACAGACGAAATAACCGAGTCGGAAATGTTTGAAAGCGTTATCAAAACCAAAAACGAGGTCTTAAAAACATTTATGTGGCACGTTTACGAACGCCTATATACCAAACAAGCAGAGGTAGGCAAGGCATTCTTATGCCTAAAGCATGGCAGCGAAATGTTATACACTCCCAATGTCGCCCTATTAGATAATCTATTGGCACTGGCTGATAAAAAGAAAAAAAATCCAATAGAGCAATATCTACTTACACAAGTTTCTCAAAATAACCCAAAAGTGGTTTTGCAAGAGATTAAAGCAACGTGCCTATTTAGCCAAGATAAACTGCAAGAAGCAATAGCCCTATATGAGCAGGTACCCACTGAAATGATAGGCAATTTAGAAGAAAACCCGCTTGCCTATGCCATACAACATTATTCCACATACCCCGATATCGCAGGGAAAAACAAATATAATCGTATGTCGTTAGCTCAAAAAATAGTGGGACTCAAAAAACTATCGGAAAATCCAAATATAGACCAAGCCCACCAATATTTTCAATTAGGTTGTATTTATTATAACCTTACCTTCTTTGGCAATGCGTGGAAAGCAACTGACTATCATCGCTCGAGTACCGACCTACACCAATCATATACTAAAGGCGAAGACAATACCTACGCAAATTTTGATTGTAGCAAAGCCAAATATTACTTTGAACGCGCTATGAATGTAGCCATGAAAGACCAAAACCGCGAACTCGGTGCAAAATCAGCTTATATGGCGGCAAAATGTGAGCAGAACCAATTTTATGTGAGTCCTAAAAACAAAGATGTTTGGGGCTTGATTGAGCCTACATACGCACCTGAACATAGGCGTTATTTCGCTACACTACAAAAAGATTTTGCCAATACCAAATACTATAAAGAAATTTTGCAAGAATGTAGTTATTTTAATACATTCATTAAGAAAAAATGATAGATTTTTAGTTTTTTTACAGATTGTCAATCTCGTTAGACTTGACAATCTGTAAAAATGACAAAACAACCATTATAAAATTTTTTTAGTATGAGAATAAGCCTTTTGTGTATGTGGGCGTGCCTGCTTTCCTGCGCTGTTTTTGCTCAAAAGGCTAAAAAAGAAACGCTTTTAATTCCTTATCGAATAGGCAATCAATGGGGTTATAGCGATACGCAGGGCAAGCTAAAAATACCCGCTAAATTTGAGGAAACAGATTTCTTCTTGCAAGACCTCGCTAAAGTCCGCTTAAATGGGTTGCAAGGACTGATAGATAAAAAAGGCTCGTTTTTTTTGCCTTGCCTCTATAATATTGTCTATGGGGCTGGGTCGCTTACGCGGATAGTGGTTTGTAAAGGCGGCGATAAAAATGGACATACAGGCAAATGGGGCTTTGTAACAAGGTACTTTCCTGAAAAAACAATGATTTCGCTTGACTACGACCTCCTGCGCGAGTGTGGAGGAAAGGGCTTATTGGGCGTAATGCAACAAGGGCGTTGGGGCGCTATCAGTGGCGATGGGAAATTGCGCATACCAATAATGTATCAAGTTGGAAGCGTAAAAGACCACAGCTTTAACCCTGATAGTCAGCTTATTACGAGCTTGCCTACCGATGAGATAAAAGATAGTCCGTATCTAAAATTGCGCTTCGAGGACGGATTGGCGCGTGTAAGCAAAGACAAAAAATGGGGTTTTTTGAACGAAGCAGGTAATCCCGTTATTCCTATAGAATATGCCTTCGTGGGCGAATTTTCAGAAGACTTAGTAGCGGTAGTCCGCGAAACTCCTGAAGGGTTGCGCTTGGGTTTTGTTAATAGTTTTAATGAAATGATTATTCCTTTACAATATGAGGTTCGAGAAACCGCTTATCAAACAACAAAGTTTGCAAATAATTTGGCATTAGTTTGTCAGGCAGGCAAGTTTGGTTATATCAATCCCAAAAATGAAACGGTCATACCGTTCAAATATGCACAAGCGCATCTTTTTAGCGAAGACCGCGCTTGGGTAAGTTATGACTATCATTCGCTACAACCTGCATGGGAAATGCTGGACAAAGAAGGCAATACGCTTTATAAACTACCCACAGATTATCAATTACTTGACTATACTTTCCAGCAAGGTTTTGTGCGTGTGAGGCAAGCAGGCAAGGAGAATTTTATCAATCGAAAAGGCAACTTGTTATTAAAAGATTGGGCAAATCACCTTGAACCTTTTTATGATAATATTGCCTTTATAGTTACACAAATAGGCGAAAAAGCACAAGCAGGCTATGTAAATAGCAAAGGCGATTGGGCTATAGAACCGTTGTATGACTATAAGCCAAATAACACCCATACCCAAAGAACAAGTGATTTTATCAAACTATCGCAGGCAGGCAAGGTAGGTATTATCAATACAAAAGGTAAAATAATTTTGCCTTTTATATATGACGACATCATATTACCTTATTACTTGCCTGACGGCAAATTGTACGGAAATGATAGCTACTTGCCTGCCTGTTATGAAGGCAAATGGGGCTATTTGAACGCGCAACAAGTATGGGCTGTTATGCCTAAATATGAGCAAGCCCGTTCTTTTTCAGCAGGTTATGCCAAAGTAAAATACGAAGGCAAATGGGGTTATATTGACACAAAAGGAAAAGAATTTTGGCAATTTTAGCTGTTATTTCTA
>JAYTNK010000841.1:0-2127 GCA_043748375.1 Cytophagales bacterium | reverse complement strand
TAGATTTTGATACGTTTCATATCAATCGTTGTAATACACGCGCCTTACAACTCTACGAGGCTTATTCAGAGGATTTAATATTAGGAAGGCACGGCTTTGATTTTCACAAACACCAAATTACAGCCAATGAGCAAATCGAAATCAAACAATTTATTCGTGAACGCGGTGTTTGGTCAGGCGAATACGAATATAAAACCTTCAAAGGGAATTGGTTTTGGGGCATATTAAAATTGAGTAGTTTGCTTCTAGGAAACAAATCCTATATATTGGTGCGCGTTTCTGATATTTCAGAACGCAAAGAAAATGAGCATAAAGTAGTGGAAAAAGAAGCAAACCTGCGGGCTATTCTTGAAAGTAACGACCAATTTATATGGTTGGCTGATGAAACGTTCACACTCATAGACCACAACCAAATCTTCGCGAATATGCTCATGCAAACCTTCGGTCTGCAAATGCTACCCCACATGAACTTGGTTACAAGTCTTCCCTATATTTATCAAACCATGTGGAAGCTCAGATATAAGCGTATCTTAAAAGGCAATCGAGATACCTACATAGACGCTTACGAATATAAAGGGCGCGAATATGTCTATCAAATAACAGGCTTTCCCGTATATGAAGAGGACCAAGGCGTAGCCACGCGCGCCTCGTTATTTGCACGCGACATTACAGCACAAGTAATGGCAGAGCGTACACTCCAAGACAACCAACGCTTATTAGCCTCTATCAATCAACACTTGCAAGATGCGCTTTTTCGAAGCACACCAAGCGGAAAATTATTATATGTTAATCATGGATTCTTTAAAATGTTTGGATACAAAGAAGAGGAAGTTTACGAACAAGATGTACGCCAATTTTATGAAAACCCTGCTGACCGCATACATCTGCAAGAACTTTTAAACGAAACGCAACATTATGACGACCAAGAGTGTAAAATGAAACGCAAAGACGGCTCTTTTTTTTGGGGGGCTATTAGCGGAACGCAAAGTCAAGACGAAAACGGCTCTATATTTTATGACGGAATCATAAGAGATATTACGCAGGCAAGGCAGAACAAAACACAACTAAAAAAACAAAATAAAAAATTAAAAAAAGTAAATGGCGAATTAGATAAATTTGTTTATAGTGCCTCACATGACCTTCGCGCGCCCCTCTCCTCTTTGCTGGGGCTTTTGGACATTGCTCGCCTGAGCGAATCGGAAGCGGAACGCCAACAACTGCTTGCTATGATGACGAAAAGTGTTAAAAAATTAGATGCCTTTATACAGCAGATAATTCAATACTCTCGAAACTCACGTGTGGAAGTAGCTCCTGCCCTTATTGACTTCCAAGAAATGATAGAAAGTATTTTTGACAACTTGAAATATATGCCCAATAGTGCCAATATAGCACATCAACTGGACTTCGATATCGAAACTCCTTTCTATTCTGATTATTTTCGCCTGCACGTTATCTTGAGCAACCTTATCTCAAACGCTTTCCGTTACGCTAACCCGTACATCGACAAACAATTTATAAAAGTACTTATCCATACCTCTGCCGATAAAGTTCATATAGCCATAAGCGACAACGGACAAGGTATAAAAGCGGAATACCTGCCTCATATATTCAAAATGTTTTATAAGGCAAATGAAAGCAATACAGGTTCAGGCATCGGCTTGTACATTTTGAAAGAGACCTTAGAAGTATTGAAGGGCAAAATCTATGTAGACTCTATAGTAGGCGAGGGTACAACCTTTAGTATGGATATCCCTAATCTTCAGCAGCCACAAGCCAATCTTTAGCTTCCTCATAACCTGTAAAAAATCATGTAAATTTGCCCATCTTTCTCCGCCGTTTTTTGGTTTGCATTATTTAGGCTAAATTTCGCAAAAACATCTTTAGGCACAGGCAAAGCCCGCTTTAGTTGCCCAATAGTAGTTGTTATCTCTTTTGACTTTTCGTTTACATACGCCTGCGAAGCAGGGTTAAGCGGTCATGTCGCGCATAACATTCGGCAGTCGTAACTTATAGACCACATCAATACACTGCTCAAACTCTGCTTGATTGGGAAAGGTGTGCCAAGTAATCAGCAAGCCTTGAAAAAAGGTTTTTATTTTCAAATAAGGTGTTTTTCATGGTTTTTAT
>JAYTNK010000840.1:0-4306 GCA_043748375.1 Cytophagales bacterium | reverse complement strand
GGAAAATAAAGCTGTAAAAGGCAAAAAGGAATTTCCTGTAAATGCGAGTGGCGTTACCTATCATTGCTCCAGCAAAACAAACCAAGACCTTTTTATCAAGGATTACAAAAAATACGAACCGCAATATGGCGGTTGGTGCGCCTACGCGATGGGCAAGGCAGGCGAGAAGGTAGAGATTGACCCCAGCACTTTCAAAATCGTACAAGGTAAATTATACCTATTTTACAATGCCTATTTCAATAATACCCTCAATAGTTGGAATAAAGACGAATATACGCTCAAGAGCAATGCTGATAAAAATTGGATAAGTATTTTTAAGTAAGCACATGCTTAGGAACGATAATTAAATAACATAACATTTTTATAGCTATAAACCATTGCTTATCACTGTATCGCAATCGTTAATCAAAAATCTTAAATCGTCAATCTTCCATATACGCTTATGAACCTTATTCTTTTATGGATATTGAGGCTTATAGCCGCCATTATTATGTTACAAACACTATTTTTTAAATTTTCGGCAAGTGAGGAATCAGTCTATATTTTTTCTACGCTTGGGATAGAACCTATAGGCAGGCTTGGTTCAGGCGTAGCCGAATTGATAGCCAGCATTTTATTGCTTATTCCACGCACCACATTTTTAGGCGCTGTACTTGGCGCAGGCATTATGTTGGGCGCGATTGTTTCACATTTGGCTGTATTAGGCATTGTAGTCAAAAATGATGGTGGACAATTGTTTATTTATGCGCTTATTGTCCTTGCCTGCTGCTCCATACTTGCCTATATGCACAGAGTAGATTTAAATAAAATTTTAAAGTTTTTTAAACTTACCTAAATCATACTTAAAATATTGGTTATCAGTACGTTGTAATCAAAAATCAAAAATCGTCAATCTTCCCTAAACCTTCCATGTTCCTTGTTATTCAAAATACCCTACAAGAAGTAATAGACTTACTTAAACAGCTTGATAAACAGGCTTATACAACCCCAAATTGTTTATTAAGCAATGCCACTATAGGGCAACATACCCGCCATATTATTGAGTTGTTTCAATGTTTATTGAATCAATATGAAACGGGCATAGTCAATTATGACGAACGCAAACGCAATAAGACCATAGAAAATGACCCTATGATGGCTATATTGGCATTGCATGAAATTCAAACAAACCTTATACAGCCTCAAAAGGATTTGCAAACGCAATATCAATTAGGCGAAGAAGGGATTCATATACCGTCCAATTATCTCCGCGAATTGATGTATAATCTCGAACACTGCATTCATCATCAAGCCTTGATAAAGGTGGCACTTATCAGCTTGCCTGCTATCGAAATTTCTGAAAATTTTGGGATTGCGCCTTCTACTATCCAATACAGAAACGTTTTGACAAGTTAAATTCAAATGAAAAAAGTTAATTTGTATTTTCATAAACTTACGCATTGGGAGTATTGGTCGTTTGGAGCAGTATATTTCCCTTTGCTTTTTATTTGGTTGTATTATGCCTTGCGTGCGAGGTCATTATTCTTTTTTAATGCGTCCAATCCGAGCATTAAAAATGGTGGGTTTTTAATGGAATCCAAAAAAGAAATTTATGATATTATTCCGCAAGCATTTTATCCTAAAACGATTTTGTGTTCATCCGAAAATGATTTAAATAGTGTACTAAACAACGCAAAAAAAGCAAATATTGATTTTCCTTTTATAGCTAAACCTGATATTGGTATGCAAGGATTAGCTGTTGAAAAAATTCATGATGAGCAAGCATTAAAGGCGTATTTAGACAAAATCAAGGTTGATTTTTTGGTGCAAGAGCTCATTAGTTATCCAGAGGAAGTAGGCGTTTTCTATTATCGTTTTCCAAATGAAAAAACAGGGCATATTTCGGGTATTGTGCATAAGGAATTGCTCACTGTGGTAGGCAATGGGAAAGATGATATTACACAGTTATTACAAAAAAATCCGCGTTTTCATTTGCAGTTGTCTGTACTACAAAAGAAATATGGGGCTGATTTGAATCAAATATTGAGCGAAAATGAAATGCTTACCCTTGTGCCTTATGGTAATCATGCGCGAGGTGCAAAGTTTATAGATGCTACACATTGGATAAGCAAAAAGTTAACCGAAACCATAGACCAAATATGCCAACAAATCCCTGATTTTTATTATGGGCGGTTGGACATCAAATACAATTCTTGGGAAGAGCTGCAGGCAGGCAAGGCATTTTCCATCATCGAACTCAATGGCGCAGGAAGCGAACCTACCCACATTTACGACCCTAAACATTCTTTGTTTTGGGCTTGGCGCGAAATTATCAAACATTGGCAACTACTATTCAAAATCAGTACGCATAATTATAAGCAAGGGCATCGCTATTTATCTTTTTCTGAAGGTATTAAAATGTTTCGAGAGAATAAAGCGTTGGTGCAAAAATTGAAGGAATTTTAAAAAATTGCTTCTTCTATAGGTAGTTTTTATGGTAAAAGCAGGCTTCTGTCAAAGTAGCCTGCTTTTGTTGTTTTGCAAAATGTAAAAAAAAGCATTCTGTATTTTTTTAAGTGAAAAGAGAAGTTTGTCATTTTGAGCGAAGCGAAAAATCTCGTTTTTCGTTCACAAATCGTTATTCAACAACGAGATGCTTCACTACGTTCAGCATGACAAATGCGCTATCACTAAAAATAATACAGAAGGAAAAAAAGTATTTATTAAAATAGCCCTGCATGCAAAGCTCTCAATGTATTTTCCTTATCAGAAGTTTGAATAAGGATAGATATATTGTGCTGACTGCCTCCATAAGAAATCATACGCAGAGGAATGTGTTGTAACGAATTGAATATTTTAGCTACAATACCTTTATTTTCAGCTACTAAATCACCTACTACGCATACTATAGATTGTTCTTTATCTATTTCTACAGTGCCAAAATAAGCTAATTCGCGTACTATAGATGATAACGCACTTGCGTTGTCGATAGTAATGGATACGGCTACTTCTGAGGTAGTAATCATATCTATAGGCGTTTTATATTTCTCAAAAACTTCAAAAACCTTGCGTAAAAAACCGTAGGCAAGCAACATACGCGTAGATTTAACCTTAATCGCTATGATATTGTCTTTTGCAGCTATAGATTTTATAGAATGTGTTGTGTAGGAAAGGTCATTGGTGATAATAGTTCCTTGTGCTGTGGGTTGCAACGTATTCAATAAACGAACAGGAATATTATGCAACTTAGCAGGGTGAATAGTAGCAGGGTGTAGGATTTTTGCACCAAAATAGGCAAGTTCAGCAGCTTCCTCAAAAGAAAGTTCAGCGACAGGCTTTGTATTTGGTACAATACGCGGGTCGTTGTTGTGCATACCATCTATATCCGTCCAAATCTGAACCTCGGTTGCGCGTACCGCGGCACCAATAAGCGAAGCCGTATAATCGCTTCCGCCTCGCTTGAGATTGTCAATCTCACCTCTTGGGTTCAAACAAATATACCCTTGCGTAATAAAAGTTTGACAATTTTTATTTTCGGCTAATAATTTTAGCAGTTTGCTTTCTATATGTTCCAAAATAGGTTCACCATCGCTGTCTATTTTCATAAACTCAAAAGCGGGCAATAGCACCGAATCGCGGTCTAATTCTTCCAAATATAGTTGAAAAAGTTGGGTAGAAAGTAACTCGCCTACCGACAATAAAATCCGTTCCTCGCGTCCTGTGAAATTTGGTTTATCAATAATAGCGCGAATTGGGTTTAATTGTTTTTGCAAAACGGCTTCCCCTTTCTTCAGGCTACTTTCGGTACTATAAAGAGCCGCAATAAAAGCGCGGTAGTGCGATTCAAGTGCCTCTACTCTTTCGTGTGCGGTTTTTTGGTATCGACCGAATAAGTCTTCAGCTATGCTTACAAGCACGTTGGTGGTGCCTGAAAGAGCAGAAAGAACTACTATTTTAGGCTCTGGACTTTGTATTAAGGCGGCTACTGCCTTCATGCGTTCGGGCTTGCCTACGGAAGTCCCTCCAAATTTTAGAATTTTCATGTGGATTAAAATAGAGTGCAAAGCTAAGTTTTTTTTTGCAATACGAAGCTATTCCTTCAACTCGTCTGCAGTTTCAAGGGCAGGCAAGGCAAAATCTTTTGGCTGTGGCAAATCTTTTAAGCTATTGATGCCAAAATAACGCATAAATTTGTCCGAAGTGCCATATAACAAAGGTTGTCCCACCGTTTCTGCTTTGCCAAGAATCGTTATCAAACCTTTTTCCAATAGTTTTTGGACAGCATAATCGGAACTAACACCTCGGATTTGCTCTATTTCGCTTTTTG
>JAYTNK010000839.1:0-13155 GCA_043748375.1 Cytophagales bacterium | reverse complement strand
GCAGTATTTCGGCAAAACAAGCCCTTGAAATATTGGATAATGTGAAGCAAATTCTTGCCATTCACGCCCTTACCGCTTGTCAAGCTGTAGAGCTTCGCCAAAAACAACTCGCGCATTGGGGCATAGCCCAAACGGTAAGCCCCGAAACAAAACCTTTTTATGAAAAAATACGGGAAAATGTACCCTATTTAGATAAAGATAGGCTTCTTTACAAAGACATTGAAAAAATTTATACGCTTTTTAAGTAACCAAACTGCTTAAATAAATAAACCACGTCAAAATGCTCAAAAATGACCTATCCAAACTACTCAAGCAACACAGTCAGGCGTTAGGGTTTTCTTATTGTGGTATTGCTAAGGCTGATTTTTTAGAAGAGGAAGCACCACGCCTTGAAGCATGGCTCACGCAAAATATGCATGGGCAAATGCACTACATGGCAAATCATTTTGACAAACGTTTAGACCCGCGCCTGCTCGTTGATGGGGCTAAATCGGTCGTTTCTTTGCTTTACAATTATTTCCCTACTGAGACCTTATCCGAAGATGACAACTATAAAATAGCTAAATATGCCTATGGAAAAGATTATCACCACGTTATTAAAGATAAATTAAAGGAATTAATGGCGCGAGTGCAGGAAGCGGTAGGCGAGATACATGGGCGCGCCTTTGTTGATTCTGCTCCTGTATTGGACAAAGCATGGGCAAAAAAAGCAGGATTGGGCTGGGTAGGCAAGAACTCAAACCTTATAAACCGTAAAATAGGTAGCTTCTTCTTTATTGCTGAACTAATTATTGATGAAGTTTGTGAATATGACTCGCCTGTAGGCGACTTTTGTGGTACTTGCACGCGTTGTATAGATGCTTGTCCAACAGAGGCTATTGTCAGCCCATATATAGTAGATGGAAGCAAATGTATTTCATACTTTACGATAGAGTTGCGTGAACAAATTCCTACTGAATGGCAGGGCGCGTGGGACGAATGGATTTTCGGCTGTGATATTTGCCAAGATGTCTGCCCTTGGAATCGCTTCGCACATCCACATCACGAACCCGCATTCGAGCCATCGGAAGAACTTAAAAAAATGAAAAAAAACGATTGGGAAGAAATAACCGAAGACGTTTTTAAACCTTTATTCAAAGGAAGTGCCATAGAAAGAGCTAAATTTGCAGGATTAAAAAGAAATATACACTTAGATTAACTAATGAAAATTAAGAAAACTATTTTTTACATTTTTACAAATTATTAATTATCAATATTTTTTAAGTTTTTGATATTCCAAAAAAATAGCGTAGCTTTGCTCACCTTTATCTTTAATTTTTTAAAATTATGCGTACACTTCCCCTTCTTCTCTTCTTAGTATTGTCTGTATTCGTTTCTTGCAAAAAAAAAATAGAAACGCCTCCCGAACCTACACTCGCCGATAAACTGATGGAAAAAGAGTGGCAAGGTGAGATGATTAAAATAAACGCAACGCCTCCCGCACCTGCTGCGCCTATTAATCAAGAGTTGCCCCTCATTGGCGCAAGGTTAAACTTTAAAAGTGATAAAACTTTTACGGTAAAACTCACTGAAGCGGCTGAACCGCAAACAGGCAACTGGGAAATGCTTGAAAATTATACCAAATTAAAACTCACAGGTGGTTTTACAACGGCATTGAACGGCATCATAAACACTAACATAGCCAATATACCACTTCCAGCAGGCACCAGCATCACTTCGATTGTAATACCCGAAATATTTGATATTAAAACGTTGAATGACACTAATTTAGGCTTCAAAGGTATTGTAGTTGTAAACTTAGCTGTTACGGCGGGACCGTTTACTATTCCTATCCCTTTCAATGTAAATACTGAATTCTTTTTCAAACGATAAGCGGATTACTCACCCAATAAACGCGCTTGCCTACCCCTGTAGGCAAGCGCGTTTGTAATTTCAAATTTTTATCTGTTTTTTATTAGCGTCATGAACATACAACCTATAGGCATATTTGACTCAGGGTTTGGAGGCTTATCGGTGTGGAAGGAAATCAAACAAATCCTTCCTCATGAGTCCATGTATTACTATGCCGATAGCATAAATTGCCCGTATGGCGCACGTTCCGATAAAGAAATTACCTATTTCTGCGAAATAATTGTAGAAAAATTGTTAGCGCAAGGTGCAAAAGCTATCGTAGTAGCTTGCAATACCGCCACAGCCTCTGCCATCGCCTACCTGCGCAAATATTACGCAGATATTCCATTTATAGGTATGGAACCCGCCATAAAGCCTGCCGCACACAAGACTAAAACAGGCAAGATAGGCGTATTAGCTACGCAAGGTACTTTGAATGCTGATACTTTCCACAATACGCGCAAACGATTTGCCTCTCACGTGCAAGTATTTACACAAATAGGCTATGGCTTAGTCGAGGCGGTAGAAAACCAAACCATGCACAGTCCTGAAACTATCCATTTGCTTGAGCAATATTTGGGGTATATGCTTGCCAATGAAGTCGACCAAATCGTATTAGGGTGTACACATTACCCTTTCTTGCTTCCACAAATGCAAGCTATTGTAGGCACGCAGGCAAGTTTTATCAATCCTGCCATCGCAGTAGCACGCCACACACGCGAACTACTTTTGCAACATGACCTATTGAACGAAACTAAAGAAAAGCCAACATACTCGTTTGAAACATCAGGAGACATTGCCAAACTGTTGCATTTTGTAGAAACGCAACTTGCCTGATTGTTTTTTTAGGTTTTTTTGCCTTGCCTACTTAGCCAATAGCTTATCTACTGTTTAGAGCATATCTTTGTAATAAACTTTGCTGTTAAAAAAGTGCAGGCAAGAGGTTTGTTTTGCGCAAAATTCATTTATTCCCTATTTCAGGAAGTTTTACGGCTAATTTGTAGAATTTTACAAATTGTTTTATCTCTATTTTTTCATCTAAATTTATCTCATAGCTTTTGGCTTCTTCTTGTGTAAGTAAATCTTTATCATAATGTACTATTAAGCAAGGGATAACTTTAGTTTCATCTTTGTTATTTTCATCATAACACTTTAGCTTTTTTAGAACTCCAACATCGCGGGCATAGCCACTAAGTTGTCTTACATCTTCGATAAGATATTCACATTCACCATTTGCATAACCTTTTTTATATTTTGTATCAATAATCATCTTAGGTTCTTGCAAAATAAAATCTGTTTCTCCATAATTACCTCTTTCATGATAATCCACTAAATTCCCAAATTCATTTTTCAAAAGCCCTAAAACATACAACTCAAATAATTTTGACATATCAATCCAAAAAGGAGGTGTTTTGATAGTCTTTTGTTCGCTGGTTTGGTTAATATTGTAACCAAAGCGTTTTAGAATCAGTTTTGCTAAACGGATAGCCTCCTCATAACTCTTATAAAAAGCATTGAATTTGCTATGTTTGATTTCATGTAATTCTATTTCTTCTGATACGCTTTCAAAGACAGGCAAGATATAATGCAAAGTATTGTTTATGAACAGATTGTTTTTGTCTATATGCGGAATGGTAGGCAAGTAACGCTGTACAAAAAGCAAAGCTTTTTTCAACAATCTATTTTCCAAACCATTAAATCCAAATTCATCATAACTGCAATAGGTTTTCAAAATATCATTTTTCACGATATTCTTTTTGATACTTTGATTAACTAAAATCTTGCCTTTTACTTTGGCAGTAAGATTTTTTTCGACTCTATAATAAGATTTTTTCAACCCTTTTTTCACAATTTGTTGTACAATCCCTAAAAATTGTACTACCAAAAGAGGCGTAAGCAAATCTTGTTCTTGCTTAATTTCTATAGGTGTGTCATCAAATTTTATTTCGAATAACTCACTTGTATGCTTCAAAACTTCGGGGTGCTTCAACGCATCAAAAAGCATTTTTAAATAATTAGTTTGTTTTGTATTTATATCCAATTTGGGCGGAATATAAATAGCAGAAGTATTTTGCACAATCCAATCTACCCCCACATAATAAGAAGTAGTTAAAAAATGATTGTCTTTATCTTTGTTAAAGTAACAATGATAAATACTTTTTTTACTATTATTAGCAAAAAGCATTGAAAAACTTTTTTTAGGCAAGTTTTCATATTTTACTTCTTTAGCATAGGTTTGTTCATTTTCAATGTATAGTTCCATATAAAATACAAATATGTAGGGGCAATCCCTTGTGGTTACCTTTATTGTGTGAGATTTTTTTTATTTAAAAATGTGTGATGCGAAAAAGGGCAACCACAAGGGATTGCCCTTACATCAAATTTGTAAATTTTCGATGTCCTCTTTTTTGCAAGTCAAAATACCATCTTTCAAATATTCTTTCAAAAGTGGTTTTATTTCATATTGAAACTTTATTTTCAATTCATCACCTGTAGCTAAAAAATAGCTATGTCCTATCATAATATCATCTTTTTCAAATTCAGATGATAAATTGTTATTAAATATCGCTTCTATTTTTTCAAATAATGCAAGCGCATCAGGATTTGTAATGATGGTTTTATCGGGGGGAACAGACACAAATGCAAACCTCCTACGAATAGCGTAATCGATATGCCCTACGCTTCGGTCTGCTGTATTCATAGTGCCTATGATGTACAAATTAGACGGCAAAACAAATTCTCTTTTACCATCAAGTTTGTACAAACTATTTACAGGCTTACCCCTATACTCAAGCGCATAAATCAATTCGCCCAAAACAGCAGGCAAGTTGGCGCGATTTATCTCATCGATAACGAGGACATAGTCACTTTCAGTATTTGCCTGTGCTTTTTGGGCAAATTCAGCCAAAATTTTATTTTCTACTTCGTAAGAAACAGTATTGTTTTGTGCCTTGGCTACTATGCCACGCACAAAATCCTCATAGCTATAGGCAGGGTGAAATTGGATTATTTCATATTCACCGCTTTTTTGTTTGATGACTTCTTCTGCTATTTGTTTAGCTAAACGAGTCTTGCCTGTACCAGGCGCACCCTGTAGGATTATCTGTTTTTTGCTTTTGAGGAGGTTGATATAGTTTTGCATAGGTATATTTTTTAATATTTGTTGATACCAATTATTAACAAGTTTCCAAGATTCTGTATTTTTACTTACCAAACGCTCCAAAGTACCTTGTGCTTTCACAAAATAATCTGTTCCTTTGTACCAATCTATTATTTTAACTTTTCTAAAGTTTGTTTGTCCATATTTTTGGCTCAATTTGGGATTTAAAAAAGAATCACTTATTACTTCACATAGCGCAATAATTTCCTGCCCTTCCCTTATCAATACAATATCGCCTATGTCCATTCCTCGATTATCGTACTTTTTACCTTTAAAATATAGACACTGCACATCATTCCATTCTCCTGTTCCGATAATAGGTTCAGGTTCTCGCAACATTTCGGTTGCTGATACAGAGTAGTTACCTTCACGACCTTCAGGAAGGTGCATTTGCATATGCCAATAAATCATAATCATTTTTAGTTAATATTTTTACCTACTCTAAACAGTTTTCGGCTTCCCTGTTTGTCTTTTACAAAACTAAGAACAATTTTTAAATAATCAAAAATTTTTTGATATTTTTTTAATAATTTTTTTTAACTTTTTTTAATTATTAAAAAATTGGGGTTTTGGACGGGCTGAAACCTTTATAACCTTTCAAGGGTTCGGAAACCCTTGAAAGGTTGAGTAGTTTGTTATTGGTTTCTTTCGCGTTTGCGCTTTTCCATTCTATCTAAGCCATCCTTGATAGAAGAAAACCATGTCCACGAAAGCATGACGGCTATGAGCGTGATGACCAAGCCCGTTATTGCTGCGCCATTGCTTGTACCCGCTTTGATAGCCATAATAAGCCCCGTCAAAGCGCATAAAAAAGCAAAAACACTCGGATAAAATGCCACCGCCCCCAACAAAGGAATAAACGACAATAGCAAACAAGGAATACCTACCACAATGGCAAGCACACTGCAAAGACTCCCTACGAGCCTAAAAGTTTTGTTAGAAGAAGTAGTTACGAGACTCATATTTTGAACGTTTTTTTGTGGTGCAAAGATATATAGTGTAAAAGGACAATAAATGTCCGTTTATTTTTTTTTTCTTTGCAAAAAATAAAAACTATGAGTTACACTACTGAATGGCTATATCGCCTTAAAAAAGTGCGCGATTTGCTCCTAAACGCAGGTAAGGTGGGCATCAGTGCCACAAATTTGATAAAAGCTATAGACTTACATAAGCTCAAATGCCCTCAAAAAGCACTACAAAGAGTGTTTGCAGAACTGAAAATATACGAATGCGACATTAGTAGAAAATCGCCTAACAGACAAACCAAATATATCTTGGAGTCGAAAGGTAGCTTAAGCAATTTGGACACTTTGGTGGCTACAGATGACGAAAGGACTCAACATATCAAAGAAATAGTGGGCTTAGAAAAGCTACAGAGTTTGTGCAAGCAAGGAGTTATTCAAATTCATCAAGGGCTTTATTTTATACAACTTGAACCATCTGCTTCCCTCATTTTGCAGGCTATCGAACAACAGCAGGTAATAGTTTTTGACTACCAAAAACTAACAGACCAAACGCCTATTAGGAGGGTAGTTGTCCCGTACATTATCAAAGAGGTCCGAAGTGAGTGGTATTTAATAGGTGCAGAACTTGCCAAAGATACGGAAGATTGGGGCTTAGAACTGGGTTGGCTCAAGTTCTATAACCTTTCTAAGATGCAAAACACAGATAGTTTTGGATCTGACGAGTTTCCGTACATAGAAAATAAGGAAATTTATGCAACAGATAGGTTCAAACACTGTTACGGAGCTTTCATCAATGAGGAGGAGGGCAGCGTCGAGGACGTTATCCTTGCCTTTGCGCCACAGTTTGCGAAACATTTTAAACAAAAACCATTTCACCCTACTCAAGAAATACTCAAAAGCGAATTGTATGAATTTCGCCTCAAGTTACAACTGCACGTAGGGCATTATGGCACTGATGTACACGAATACAACCAAACGCTTTTGCAAGACCTTGCCTCGTATGGCAGGCAAGTCAAAGTAATAGCGCCTCTGCATTTGGCAGAGGCACTGAAAAATTATTTGCACGAAGCCTTAAACCACTATGTTTAAAAGTTTTGCAGGGTAGGCAAGAATGCGCCTTGCCTACCTATCCACCTACAAAAAAACACCTTTCAATCGCTTGAAAGGTGTTTTCTTATGGTAATAGGTAGGCAAGCGTGTCGCTTAGAAACTATAGCGAAGTCCTACTTGCGCTCTCCAACGTGAGTTAAAATCTTGTTTGAAATAACCACGACGTGAGCCTTCTACCAAGTTTAAGCCTGCTTCGTTGAAAGAGAAAGTAGGAATATTAGTACCTGCTTGGAAACTTTCAAAACGAATCAACTGTACTGCGTTGTTGCTTACAGCATAATCAGCTCCCCAGTTACGGTCTATCAAGTTACCCACATTTTGAATATCCAAAGAAATTTGCAATTTATGTCCTTTATACAAACCAATATCTTGCAAAATACGGATATCAATACGGTTTTCCCAAGGCGAGCGTGCAGCATTGCGATCTACGTATTGTCCTCTGCGCGTTTTCAAATAATCGTCAGCCTCTATAAATCGATTAAGTGCATCCCACTGTGCAGGAGCTGTAGCAGCGTTTGCAAATACGATTTCTGAGCCATCACGAGGCACATAAATAAGGTCGTTTGCAGAGCCTGCTCCATCACGGTTTATACCTGAACCTAATGCTTGCGAAGTACTTGCATTGCCATAAAGATAAGACATAGGCTCGCCACTTTGTCCGTTATATACTATAGTGAAAGTTGTGGAATTTTCGCCATATTTAAGCATATAAGAAGCAGTGCCAATGATACGGTGTCCTAAATCAAACTCGGCACGTGCAAACTGAGGCGAATTGGGTCCATTCACGGTATTGGTAAATCTCCAGTTAGAAGAAGCTGTAGAAGAAGTACCAGGGTTAAGATTGCGTGCAGAGCCAAACGTATAAGCCAAACTACCAGAAAAACCATTTTCATAAGGCTTTGTAAGTTGTACTGTTGCGTTTACAGACTCGCCTTTGTTGGTATTGCTCATCATGTACACCGCCGAATAGTTTTGGTTATACAGATCATTCGCTAAAGTACCACTCCAAATAGGACGTGTATCACCTTGGGTTGCACCTACAGGTAGTTGCAAAGTTTGATTGGTTTCTTTTAGGTTTAAGTTTGTGTAAGTGATGTCATTCAACGTTTTAGAATACATCAATTCTACTGTGGCTGTCATGCCCCAAAATATTTTTTGGTCTAACGCAAGGTTAGCACGCAATACTTGTGGGAACTTAAAGTCTTTAGCCGTTACGTTAATTTCGTTAGAGCCAATCGTAACAGGCGTATTCAAACCGCCGTCTACTAAAGGTGCTTGGATAGTAGGTATTGTCCATTGATTGTAAGGGTCTTTGCGGAAACGCAAAGCAGCAGGCACGTTAGGGCTACTAAAATTCAATCTTGTAAACAAAGTACCTGTGTTGCTATATTGATTGGAAAGCCATACAAAAGGCACGCGTCCCGTAAACAAACCGATACCACCACGAATTGTAGTTTTTCTATCCCCTTTCAAGTCATAATTAAAGCCTACACGTGGCGAAATCATTGTTTGCGTTTTGGGCATGATGTTCGTAGCTACATCAAATCTAGGTTGGAATTCGTCGTTAAAAGTTTTGTTTTCCTCAGGATCAGCATTAAACATCGGCATATCTAAACGAATACCTGCTGTAATTTTTAAGTTATCTAACAACTGATACTCGTCTTGTACATAAAAGCCAAGTTGTGCGGCTGTCCAATCCACAAATTTTTGTTCTTGAGGGTTAGCTGTGTAATAGTTGTACTGATAACGTGCAGGAGCTGTTTCTGTAGGAGTGCCTACTCTCAAAAAGTCTGCAATGGTGTTATATGTATAAGCCCCATAATTAGCTTGTATAAACAAGTTTGCCATGCGATAAAACTCGTTGTGTGTCCCAAAAGTAAGGGTGTGTTTCTTATCGAGTTTATAGGTAAGGTTATTGGTAAATGTATAAATATCTTGGTTCAACGCATTCGCCGCAGAGGAGAATTCAGGACCCATGCTGAGTGTGCGCGAAATACCTGGCACACTATTGTCGTTAATGGTTACGTTCGGAAAATCAACCCCTTGCGAACCGCGGTCATCACGTACCGAAGTAGCCCCAAAACGAAGCTCATTAGAGATTTTATTACCAAAACGCCCGCGCCATTCTGCTACAAAAGTATTGGTTTTGCTAGGGAAAAACACTGCATTATTGCCGTAACGAAGCGATGTAACTGAGCGACCGTTTCCAATAGAATTGGCATTCACATAATTGTGGCGAACCGTCAATTGATGTTTGTCATTGATATTCCAATCTACTCGCGCAAAAAGTTTAGTGTTGCGGTCTTCGCTACTAAGTGTTTGGAACGCACCCGCATCGTATCCTAATAAGTTTAAGGCTTGATTGTAAACGTTTTGCACTTCCGTTACGGTGAATTGCGAGCCATTTGCCCCTGGCGCAAAGTCAAGAGGCACTACGTTGTTGGTTCTTTCGGCATTCAAGAAGAAGAACAATTTGTTTTTCAATATAGGGCCACCTAAGCGGAAGCCAAATTGTTCAAATTTGGAAGGCGTGAGTAATTGTTCGTTTCCAGCGGCGTTGTACCTGCCAGCGAAGGTCTGATTGCGTCCAAAATAATAAGTAGAGCCAGAGAATTTGTTAGTGCCACCGCGTGTTACCGCATTGATACCGCCGCCTGTGAAGCCACCCAATTTTACGTCATAAGGAGCAAGAACTACTTGCAATTCCTCTATAGCATCTATAGCTACAGGTTGTGTACCTGACTGTCCACCGTTTGTACCTGTGGCAGAAAGCCCAAATACGTCATTATTTACTGTACCATCTACCGCAAATTGATTGTAGCGGTTGTTCTGACCTGCAAAAGAAATCGTATTACCTGTTACGTTTGCTTGCGGTGTGAGGCGCGTAAAATCGTTTATGCTACGACTAATGGTAGGCAAGTTGTTAATCATGCGCTCCGACACGCGGGTAGAAGTACCCGATTTGTCGCCATCGCCCCCACCTGTGAGAACCACCTCGCCAAGTGTTTGCGCGCTTTCGCTGATTTGCATACCTATATTCAGAGGTTGCCCAAGACTTAGGTAAATTTCGGTCTGTTTTGTTTCTTGATAGCCCACCATAGTAGCGGTAACGGTGTAAGGACCACCGATACGCATATTGGGAATAGCAAAACTTCCGTCAACTTCAGCTGCTACTCCATAACGTGTGCCTGTAGGTTCGTGTACGGCGAGTATGGTTACACCTGGTACTTCTGTACCTTTTGTATCTGTAATGCGCCCTGTGATGCTGGAGGTAGTAATACCTTGAGCCATAGCTTGCCTACCGACAAGCAATAACCCGCATACGAGAAGGGTCTGTAAAAACTTATTCATAAACGTATATAAATGATTTTAATTTTGATGCAAAGTTAGGTATTAGCCCTTGAGTTATTAGCATTTTGATATTATTTTTTTGTTAATAATTTTTCAACGTATAAGGAGTTTAGAATCTAAACTATTGTCTATCAGTTTTTTATAAAATAAGCGAGCCACTATTAGCAGGCTAAAATTTAGCGGTTACAGAACAAATCCTTCTGTATTATTTTTAGTGATAGCGTATTTGTCATGCTGAACGTAGTGAAGCATCTCATTGTTGAATGACGATTTGTGAACGAAAAACGAGATGTTGAGCTTCGCTCAGAATGACAAACTTCTCTTTTCACTTAAAAAAATACAGAAGGGAACAAAATAAAAACAGTAACCTTGACTAAAGCAAAAGTTGTTTTTACCAAAAAATAAAAAGAACCACTCTTTTGTTAAAAAAAGCTATCTTTGCGTGCTTCCACCTGCTTGGTTTATGGGCATCTTTTTTTATATTCCATTCAAAAGTCTAAAATGTTTATAAGTCTTCTCAATGCATACAGCTCCTTATTTTATTCTTACAATCGTATTTTTGGGGCTATATTGTTGCTTGCCTCCTTTTTGCACCCATTTTCAGGCTTTTGTGGCTTAATAGGATGGGGAACAGCGGTATGTTTGATACGCTTATTGCGTTACAATCCTACTTATATCAAAGATGCGACGCTTACCTACAATCCGCTCATGACAGGCTTAGGACTTGGGGCATTATATGCACCAAATTTCGCTATGCTTATCATGGTGATACTCATTTCAAGCATTACCTTTTTATTTACGCTGTTTTTGTGGAATATTTTATATAAATACCATTTCCCCTTTCTTAGTATTCCCTTTTTGTTTACCTTTTGGTTTGTAGTACCTGCGCTTAGTGGTATGCAAGCCATTCAAACAAGTACTTTTGAAGTGTATTATTTAAATACTTTGTACGGGTTGGGAGGCAAGGAATTTATCAAGTTTTACGCTGATGTAAATAATAATTTATTTCCCTTATTTATCAATGCTTTTTTACAAACCTTAAGCGTTATCTTCTTTCAAAACAATATTTTTACGGGTATATTGGTCGCTATTGGCTTATTTATACATTCACGACTGGCATTTCTATATGCGCTTTGGGGTTATGCTGTTGCGTTTGGATTTTATACTTTTGCAGGAATAGATGTTACGCAATTATTAGCATTCCATGCAGGGTTCAATTATATTGTCATAGCAGTTTCGATAGGCACTTATTATACCACGCCATCGTGGAGTTCACTTGTTACAGCCACTTTTGCTGTTTTGGTTACTATTTTATTGGCGCAAGGGCTTCAAAACATATTTACCCATATTCATACCTCTGCTTACTCTTTACCCTTCGCTTTTACGGTTTTAATGTTTCTTTGGGCATTGAGACAACGAGGTTTAAATAAGTATCCGCAATTAAGTTTGGTGCAGTATTTCTCTCCTGAAAAGAATTTTTATCGCCAATCAAACAACAATGAACGTTTGCAATATCTTTGGTATTTACCTATAGATTTACCGTTTTTTGGAGAATGGATTGTATCGCAAGGTTATACGGGCAAGCATACGCATTTGGGCGAATGGGCGCACGCCTTAGACTTTGTAATTGTCGATGAAGAGATGAAACAATATGCCCGCGAAGGCATTCGAAAAGAAGATTATTACGCCTTTAACAAACCTATTACAGCACCTGCCGATGGTTACATTATAGCCATTACAGACGTTACGGACGATAATGAGGCAGGCGAGGTAGATACAACCGAGAATTGGGGCAATACCATCATCATCAAGCACGCAGAAGGGCTGTACTCACAATTAAGCCACCTCAAACGGTACAGTCCGCGCATACAAGTAGGCAATTATGTGCACAAAGGCGACTGGATAGCGAACTGCGGAAGTTCAGGGCGTTCTCCTTTTTCGCATTTGCACTTTCAATTACAAGCCACGCCTTACGTGGGTGCAAAAACACTTGCCTACCCGCTCGGCTACTACCTAAGTATAGATAAAGGGCAGAAAAAATTGCACACATTCACTATTCCAAAAGAGGGCGAACAAGTCCAGAACATTGCCTTGAACAGCTTATTGCAAAAAGCCTTCGGCTTTACCCCTTTACAAAAAATAACCCTCACACAAGATGATGGCACGCAAAACAGCCAATGGGAGTGTTTTACAGACGCTTACAATGGCAGTTATTTGTATTGTGCTACCACTAAAAGCTATGCGTATTTTGTAAATGATGGCACTATGTTTTATTTTACAAACTTTGAAGGAGATAAAAACTCTTGGCTATTTTATTTTTACTTAGCGTGTTACAAAGTGTTGCAAGGATTTTATGAAGAGGTAGAAATAACAGATAAATTCCCTTTAGATTTGTTTGTAAGTCCTTACAATGTAATCAATGATATGTTTGCGCCATTTATACCCTTATCGCAGGCAAGTTATAAACTACAATATACCACAGTAGATGACGCAAATCATCCCCGACAAATCCAGCTTGAATCCATCATAGAAATTAAAATGTTTAAACGGTTATTAAAAAAATACCTATTTAAGATTGAATTAGAAGATAACCGCCTTTCTAAACTCACTATGCAGGCAGGCAAGCAAAAAATAAATATGCTTTTTAGTTAATGACTATCCAAATGAGTTTGGCGGACA
>JAYTNK010000838.1:0-7450 GCA_043748375.1 Cytophagales bacterium | reverse complement strand
TCTACATAGAAAGTAAAGGTAAAAATATTTGTACTATAGACTTGAGTATTTTGATAGAAAACTTATTGAAAAAAGAGGCTTCTTATACTGTTTCTTCAGCTGATTTGAGTGTGAAAAGCGAAGGTAAAAAATACCAAGCTTTTTTGAAGCTGGATAATGCACGCATACAGAAAAATAATAGGCGCGATAAATATGAAATGCAAGGTATTTCAGGTATAATATTGTTTAAAATGAGCGAATAATATTTAATAGCCAACTACCTACTTTGAGTCTATAGAGGCAACAGCAATGTTGCCTCTATATTCAACAGTTGTGTGATGTATGATGCAAAGTCTGTTTGAGCAAAAATGTATATGAGAAAGGTAAAATAACTGTTGAAAACGACTTTGGGCGGTGGTAAACTGTTGAGTTTGAAAAATTTGTAAATAGCAAAAGAATTAACAGCAAAAAATTAACTCACCTTTTCCACAAAATACATAGCTACTTCGCCTTTATTTTTGGCACTTATTTTCCCGCGAAAAATACACGAGAATTTATCTTTTACCAAAGCGTAGGTAGTTTCTGAAATATTGACCTTGCCTACCTCGCCTGATGATTCCATACGGGAGGCAAGATTGACTGTGTCGCCCCAAATATCATACGCAAATTTGTTCTTGCCTACCACTCCCGCGATAGCCTCGCCTGTGTGTATGCCCAAACGCAATTCCCACGTTTCTTGTCCCTTTGCTCTTTTTTCTTTTGCCCATGCGTCCATCCATGTTTGCATTGCAAGCCCTGCACTGACTACATCTATTGGGTTAGTGGTATTGGCTACAGGCAAGCCTCCCGCACACATATAAGAGTCGCCAATAGTTTTGATTTTTTCAAGATTGTATTTTTCACAAATCTCATCAAAAGCAAGAAAACACACATCTAACTCTTGAATAACTTGTTCGGGGGTTATCTTTTCAGCTAAGTGAGTAAAGCCTTTGAAGTCTGTGAATAAGACTGTTATTTGGTCATAGTGTTTGGGGGTAGCGTGCCCTTTTTCTTTGAGTTCTTGGGCAGTTTCTAAGGGCAATATATTCAGTAGCAATTTATCCGATTTAGCTCTTTCGCTTTCTACCAATTCTAAAGTAGTATTCAATTCTTCGTTGGTATGTTGCAATTCTTTGGTTCTTTCCTTTACTTTGTCTTCCAACAAGGTATTTTGTTCTTTGATAAAGTCAATCGTTTTGCGTTGTGCTTGTTCCTTTTCTTTCTTATACATATTGATTTTGTCTGCCAAAGCAATAGAAAACAAAATAAGTTCTATAGAAGTGCCTATATGCAGAGAATATAAGGCAATAGGCATAAAGGTAATCAGGTTAGCAAGCGTAAGATTGACCACTGTGGATAATATCACAAAAATAAGAAAAGCGACCAAAAAAATGCGCGCAGGCTGATAGGTTTTATACAAACGGAAGCCTATCACTGCCACCAAAATATTATTGTAAATATTGAAAATTTGATACAATATTACATTTAGGTTGACAAAGCCTATCAAAAAAACGAAAATAGCAAAACTTTGGGCATAAATGGCTATTTTGGATAAAGCATACCCGCGCGGATAATTTTTTTTGAGTTGCAAAAAATCAATGGTAAACAAGACCAAGAAAATGGAAGCTAAAGAGGCAATGGCGGCAAAATAATCATTGATAATAAAATGGTATTTGCCAAAAAAAACTACAGGGTATCCTTTTAAAAAGAAGGTTGTCAAGCCTGTCCAAAAAGAGTAGCCCACATAATAGAAGTAAGATTGATTGCGGGTACTAATGCCTATGACAAGATTATACAATATCATAATCAAAACAGCTCCAAAAAATAACAAGTCGGGAATTGCTTGCCAAAACACAGTATTTACCATGTCGCGCGCTTGTATAATATGGATAGGTGCTAAAAACGGTACTTTGGCAGTCATACGTATATAATACGTGAGGGTGTCCTTGCCTGCAGGCAAGCTAAAAGGAGCGTTGGGCAAGCTAAATTCAGGTTTTTGTGCCAATACATTTTTCTCCATAATCAATGCCCCTTGCCTATATACGTACAGGCATGCCGTATCGAGCATCGGGTTATTGATGCGCAGGTATATAGCTTGTTGGCTGGTATTGATTAGCTTGAATTTTATCCAAAAAGCTGAAGTGGTGATACCAAAGTGGGTGTATTTTCCATGATATACGTTCAGTTGTTTGTCAGGGATTGCTTGAAAAGCCTTGAGCGAAAGGTTGTGTTGTTTGTCTTCTTGATACAATACCTTGCCTCCCCCTACGGCTACTTGAGGGGTAGCTTCTGTGATTTGTATAGGCGTTTGGGCGTATAGTTTCGATAGCGCGAAACATAAAAGAAAGATTACGATTTTTTGCTTCTTCATAATAAGTAATTCTTGACTTGTGGCGCAAAATAAAGTAAAAAAGCCTCTAAAGCCTAATTTTAGGCATAGACAAATGCAAAGCAAGGCATAGACAAATGAAAAAAAGGCTATATGGGTGTAGTTTGTGCTGTTGCAAAATAAAAAAACACTGTGTCAAGGTTGTGTATTTTGCCTGTTGCTGTAGCAATAGTATGCCAAGCCGAAATAGGTAGGCAAGCTTTTGTTTTTTGTACGGTTGTGGGTATTTCGAAAAATTTGGTGTGATTTTACTCCGCTACCCACAACCTCGTGCAAAGGCTGTTAATTGCGGGCGAGTGAAAAAAAGGTCTTGCCTACGCTTTTATTGTATTTCTTCATGTTGTTCTGTAATTCTTTCTTTGGTACGTTTACGGCTTCTTTTTATCACACAACCAAAATCAACACAAAAAGCATTCGTCTTGTCTTTTGTGTTGGTTTTAGGGTGGTAGTTCTGTTGCTATCGCAACAGGCAAGCAAAACAGGCTTATAGTTAGTTAGGCACAAGCAAGTGCTTGCACCAGTGGGGTATAAAAGGGTTTAAGCTGTTTTTGTACTCAGGCAGGCAAGTTTTGTTATAGAAATGTTATAGTGGGAGCTTCGGGAAGAAAAGCCTGTTTTTCGGGAAATTTATGTAATAGAACAATAGAGGTGTAGGTGTATCTTTGCATTATCAATTTTGATTATATGAAAAATTATTCTGTAGGCGAGTCCATTACATTGAGCTTCTTATTTACCACGCCCAAAATGTGGCAATTTGTTGATGGCATACCTATCACAGACTTCTTTATTCTAAAAGATTTAGCTTTCTTAGGCATTTCTTATATGGTGTGGGAGAGAAGCAGAAACGTGAGTGAGTAGATTTTGCAAAAACATCTTAAAAACATAATTACGTTACTTTTAAAAAACAGGGACATTAATATCTTTCCAATAAAGAAAGTTTGAAGATGTTTCGAGAAAACAAAGTCTTATTACAAAAATTACAACAATTTTAATCCCAACCTCTAAAAATAAAACACTATGAAAAAGACCGCTTTATTCCTTTGCTTTACCCTTTTTATATTGGTAAGTTGCAAGAAAAAAACAGAAGACCTTGTACCTGTCGCAGGCAAGGCGCGCTTAGAAATCACACCCGCTAATACCAGCACAAACATAGGTGGTACAGTCAGTTTCTTATTGCAGTATTTTGATGAAAACGAAAAACTCGCACAAGTACCCGCAGGCATACAGTGGGAAAGTAGCAACACGGTTATAGCTACTGTCAATCAAAGTGGTTTGGCTACAGGCATCGGTGGTGGACAAGTGCAAATACGCGCTAAACTGGCTAATATTGAAGCAGTTGCTTTGATGACTGTCGTAACCAATAATACTCAGGTAGCCACTATCAACATCACGCCATTGGTGCAAGAGCTAAATCTTAATGCAACCGTTACGCCTACTGTAGAAGCTAAAAACAACAGTGGCACTGTCGTTTTGGGTAAATCTTTCACTTGGCAGAGTGCTAATACAGCGATTGCAGAAATAAATGCTGCCACAGGCGTTGTAACAGCCAAAGGCTATGGCACTACCACCATTACAGCAAGCGCAGAGGGCATACAGAGTGCGCCTGCCCAAATCCAAGTAATTCGCTCAGGCACTTTCACAGGCAATAGCTTTGGAACAGTAAAATTAAAAATTGAAAATGGCGTTTTAGTTTTACAGACGGGGGCAAACTTTGGCGGTAGCAGTGCGCCTGATTTGCGTATGTACCTTTCAAATAGTGGAAATGGCAATACAAACGCTATAGAAATCGCTACGCTTAGCCAACGCACAGGCGCGCAATCTTGGAATATACCCAGCAATGTGAACATTACCAGCTATAGATATGTGGTGGTATGGTGCAAGCAGTTTAGCGCAAACTATGGTACAGCCGATTTAGGACAATAAAAATAGATTTTTGGATAAGTTTGTAAGTTCTTTGCCGATGGGCTATCTGAATTTGATAGCCCTTAAGGTATTTATAAAAGACTCTTGCGAAGGGCTTGCATGCTATATGGGTGTAGTTTGTTTGGTTGCAAAATAAAAAAACACTGTTTCAAGGTTTTGTACCTTGCTTATTGTGGTAGCAACAGTGTGTCCTACTAAAATCAATATAAAAGGCTATAAATGTGCTTTTTATGTTGGGCTTTGGTTATGTGGTAAAAAAGAGGTTATTTTGTAGCGGTTTTGGCGTGGTTTGTTTACCTACAGCAATCAGGTCGCAGAACTCAAAACCTTTGCGTTCAAGTCAGAGACTTAGATGAACATAAAAAAATACTTAAATAAGTAGGTAGTAATAATTCAATCTAAAAATAATTTAATGATATAAAAATAAAGTTGTTTTTAAAATTTTTTTTGAGCACCAAACAAGGTTGCTTTTATGAATATTTCCCGCGTTTGGTGTCCCAATAACTGATTATCCTGAAACCTTTGGGAAAAAATAAGCCCATGCAAGTAATAGGAATAAAAATTGCCTGACTAATCTACAAAATTGAAGTCTATGCTTTTGCGAATATATATAGGTTGGGTGGTTTGTATGCTTTTTCCTTATCTTGTGGAAGCACAAGAAAAGGTTTTTGTGATAGATTCGGTAGGCAAGGAAGTAGTCTTGAACGATGCCACGTATTTTTATGAAGACACTACTTGTGCGCTTTCCATGTCGCAGGTAGGCAAGGCAGACTTCAAACCTTACAAAGTGCCTACTGAAGCCCCCAATCCAAAACATGGCTATTGGTTCAAAATAACCCTTACGAACCAAAATAAACTACAAACAGGCTTTTCCTTTCAAGTAAGTGATAAAATCAGTTTTGGCGAACTTTATATATTGGACAAGCACCAAAAACTTATCAAAAAAACCCAAACAGGTATGATGCTTCCCTACAGCAGGCGTGCTTGGGGAATTAGAAAAAATACGTTTCTGGTTCAAATTGCCTACCAAGATACACTCACTATTTTTGCCAAAATACAGCCCTATTACATGCTTGAGCGTTTGGGGAATGTAGTATTGGGCTTGCCTACCAACGAACAGAAACAGCCTTACCTGAATTTTCAGATTTTTTTTCAGGGGGCAATTTGGTTGATGTTTTTCTATAACTTGCTGTTTTTCTTTATGGTGCGCGATAGAGCGTACTTGTATTACGCGCTCTACATCATGAGTATGGGGGCTGTTTCGATAGAAGATTCTCATGTATTTTTGGAGGAATATCCCTATCAAATCGAATGGACAGTAACTATCTCCGCTTTATTCCTTACCTTTTTTTACACGCAATTCATTCGTTATTTTCTAAATATTCCCAAAATAAACCATAAACTTAATCAATTTTGTAACATCAGTTTGCGGACACAAATGGTTTTGTTATCGATAACGACACTGTTTTACATAGATACGCCCCAAAAAATTATGAGTACAAATTTTGTTTCGATGCTTTTTTTGTTTGATATTGGGTTGGGTTTGTGGCTCATTTATGCATCTTGGAAAACACAAAAAAGATTGGCAACTTATATCCTCATGGGCTACTTGGCTATGACTGTTCCACTTGCTATGGCTATCATGAAACAAGTATTTTTTGGAAATGTTGAAGCTGAAATAGAAGGTGTCAAAGTACAAATGGGCGTTTTGGTGGAGTTGGTTGTGTTTTCGTTAGGTTTGGGCTTCAGAAGCAAAAAAGCTGAAGAAGAACGCATAGAAGCATTGCAAGAAAATCAACGCATCATAGAAGAACAAAATGAAATGTTGGAAGAAAAAGTAGAAGAACGCACTATAGAGTTAAACAAACAAAAAGAGGAGGTAGAGGAGAAAAACAAGAGTATCATGGAAAACATCAATTATGCCCGCAGAATACAAGAAGCTTTCTTGCCTAAAGAGGACACCATACGCAACTATTTGCAAAACTTTTTTATTCTTTTCAAACCGCGTGATGTCGTTTCGGGTGATTTTTATTTTGTGGAGGAAGTGGCAGGCAAGGTCGTAATAGGTGCGATAGACTGCACAGGACATGGCGTTTCGGGGGCATTTATGACTATGTTGGGCAATGACATCTTACATAATTTGATTGACAACCAAATGCTGACAAGCCCCGATTTATTGCTGAATGAATTGCATAAAGGCGTTAGGCAAGCCCTCAAACAAGCCGAAACCGAAAACCGTGATGGCATGGACGCTATCATGCTTATCATAGACCATTCAACCAAAAAAGCGCAATATGCAGGGGCGAAAAATCCACTTATATACATTCAAAACAATGAATTACACCTTATCAAAGCAGATAAAACCCCGATAGGGGGCGAACAGCGCGAGCAGGAAAGGATATTTACGAAGCACGAAATAAGTATCGACTTGCCTACCACTTTTTATTTGCTTTCTGATGGTTTTCAAGACCAATTCGGGGGCAAGCAAAACAAAAAATTTAGCATTGCGCGTATGAAAGAACTGTTTTTGCAAATCCATACCTTGCCCTTGCCTACCCAACAGCAGATGCTAAACGATACATTTGAAGCTTGGCGCGGGCAGGCAGGCGAGAAACAAATTGATGATGTATTGGTAGTGGGAATAAAAATTGCTTAAAAACGCCTAAAAATATCCTTTAATCCTATGAGTTTATTGAAAAAAATATTTTATTTTGGTACAAGTCCTCAATATCTTCAAACTGAAAACCGAAAAATATTCATTCTGAATATTTGGAATTTTACGGCTATTGTAGTTCAAGTGCCATACATCATAGTCGCTTTGAGTTTTGTTTCTATCTATGATGCCTTTCTGAATATTAACTTTGTCATAGTAGCAATGATTTGTTATATATTATCCTATCAAAAAAAATATAAAATTGCCTATTCTTTAATCATTTTTAGCTACCCTATTTTATTAACGTCTATCATGTGGCGCTTTGGAGAAGGGAAAAATATTTTGATGTTATTTGCAGTGTTAGGACTTGCAGTGCCTTTTTTCTTTGACGACACCAAGGGCAATATTCTTCGCGGTGCTTATGTAATGTTGTGGGCATTTGTGGCTTCTTATGTAGAATTTCCTGC
>JAYTNK010000837.1:0-1522 GCA_043748375.1 Cytophagales bacterium | reverse complement strand
CAAAACCCCGATTACGCGCTATCCTTCCACAATACACAAGTAGTCTTGGAATATGAGCAAAAGAGAACATACCTATCCAATACACACGAATATAAAGATTTTACTACCGAAAGTATTTTAGTTGATGGCTGGGTTATGATGACGGCAAGCCTTGTCATGTGCAATCCAAATCCCTTGCCTGCGTGGGTTATAAATCCTATCAACCGCAACATTGATTATACTATGCAGTTGCTATCAAGTTTGGTAGGCAAGATACATTATAGTTCAGAAGTGATGGCGGTATATTGGATACATGAAAAAAGTATCACAAGGCAAGGAATGGGGAAATTGGCATGGGAAAAATCGCATGAACACATTTTTGAAAATTTTGACCTCCTGACAAACAATCGTTTCAAGGCACTTACCAATGAAAGGCGGGTATCTGTTTGTTTGAAAGCCTTGCACAATTTGTCTATTTTCTCTTTGGCTTTTTGGCGTTATTTTTTTAAGTATTTTAGATTTCAAAAAAAATATAGCTTACAAAACATCAAAACCTTATTGATTATAGGCTTTGTGCCTCCTAATATTTACAAATGGTACAATAAAGGGTAGGGTTGGCAGAATTACAAGTTAAGAGACAACGAATTCCAACCCTAACCCAAACCCAAAATGTTCGAAACACCTATTTTGTTATTGGTTTTCAATCGCCCTGCACATACGCGCAAGATGTGGGAAGTCATACGACAATTAAAACCCAAAAACTTGTATGTAGTGGGTGACGGGGCAAGGAATACACACCATGAAGATGCTGGAAAATGCCAACAAGTGCAAGCCATTTTCCAAGAAATAGATTGGGATTGTAACTTTAGAAGCATTTTCAGGCAAGAAAATGAAGGTTGTGGGCGTGGCGTAGCCAATGCTATTTCGTGGTTTTTCTCTCAAGTTCCGTATGGTATTATTCTAGAAGATGATTGCTTGCCTGACGCAAGCTTTTTCCCTTTTTGTGCGGAAATGTTGCAATGCTATGCTGAAAATCAAGAAGTTATGTTTATTTCAGGAAACTGTCGGTTCGCGCCCAACGATTTGGCAGGCAAGGAGAGTTCGTATCACTTTTTGCGCACTTCAGGTATTTGGGGGTGGGCAACATGGCAGAGAGCTTGGCAAAACTTTGACTATGAAATGCAAGACTTTGAAACGAGCTTGCCTGCCATAAAAGCCCTATTTTCTAACAAAGAAGCAGAAATTTGGGAGGCAAGATTCAGAGAAATTTACAAGCAAAATAGGCAAGATGTATGGGATTATCAATGGCACTACAGCGTTTTCAAGCACGAAGGTTTGTGCATTGTGCCTAATGTAAACTTGGTGCAAAATGTGGGCTTTGATGAAGAAGCCACGCATACTAAAAACGATACACATATCTTAGCAAGCTTTCAAAAGAAAGCCCTTCATTTTCCAATCAAACACCCAAAAAAAATAATTTTAAACATTTCATTAGACCAAAAACGTTGGCAGATAGCACACACCATGCAAAACCCTCGCCTGT
>JAYTNK010000836.1:0-2532 GCA_043748375.1 Cytophagales bacterium | reverse complement strand
CAAGTTTTTTTCTTGCAAAAGTAAGCGTATTTTATCAGGATAACGTTCTAAGTATTCTTTCAAAATATCTTGTGTACCGTCTGTAGAAGCGTCATCACCTATTACGATTTCATAACTAAATGTTGTCTTTTGTGCCAAAATACTTTCTATAGCTTGTTGAATATAGGCGATGTGATTGTACGTAATAAGGCGAATAGAAATAAGTGGGTTTTCAATAAATAGCATTTTTTTATTAAATTTACACAAAAATACAAAAAAAACATTTCTATGCAACCTTTGATAATCAATTTTGCTCCTACAGGTATTATTCCTACCAAAAAACATACCCCTCATGTGCCTATTTCAGCTCAAGAAATTATCGAAGAAGTGCATCAAGCCTACGAAATTGGCATTACTATAGCACACCTTCATGTACGCAAGCTTGATGGAACACCTAGCAGCAGTAGGCAAGACTATGGTGTGGTGGTGGAAGGAATACGCAAACATTGCCCTGATTTAGTCGTTTGCATTTCGTTGAGCGGACGCAATGCCCCAAGTTTTGAGCAAAGGTCAGAGGCTTTAGAACTCTATCCTGACATGGGGTCTTTGACAATGAGTTCACTCAATTTTATGAATCAGGCGAGCATGAACGCACCTGATATGATACAGAAACTTGCTCAAAAAATGTTTGACTTGGGTGTAAGCCCCGAAATAGAGTGTTTTGATAGCGGTATGATAAACTATGCCAATTATTTGATAAAGAAAAATATTATACAAGCTCCTTTTTATTTCAATATTTTATTTGGCAATATCTTTAATACGCAAGCGGAAATGGCGCATATTGGTTTAGCTATCCGCGACTTGCCTGCCAACGCACATTGGGCTTTGGGTGGCTTGGGCGAATCACAACTCAATACTAACATGATGGCTATGGCAAATGGTGGAGGAGTACGTATAGGTATTGAGGATAACATTTGGTATGATGCACAAAGGACACAATTAGCCACCAATAGGCAGTTTTTGCAACGTATTCACACATTAGCCAATATATTAGAACGCCCTTTGATGTCCTGCAAAACTTTTGGCGAATTGGGTTTTTATAACAAAATAAAAAAATAAAAACTATATGCTTCATTTTACTTGCTTAGGCTATAGCGAAGCTACTATAGCTATGCTTATGGAAAGTTTACATAGTCATTACGAAACTAAATTTGAGATGACTATAGTGCAAAATATACCCTTGCCTGCCCAATATGCCTTTGCTATAGAAGGTGTAAAGCACAGCATTATACAATTCCAAGAATTGGAAGAATGGAATGGCAGAACGTATCTTTTGAGTGTAGGAACACCTAAAATTAAGCGAATTGTGTTTGAATTTTTTGGAGATATGTTCAACATTCAACGTGTTCAATATGCAATTATTGTGCATACTTCTGCGCAAGTTGCCCAAACAGCCACTATAGGCAATGGCACACATATCAATCCGCTTGTGGCTGTTGCACCATTTGCGGGAATAGGTGATTTTGTAACCTTGAATAGATTAGCTTCAGTAGGACATCACACCACTGTAGGCAATTTTTGCACAATTGCACCTAATGTTACTATTGCAGGGCATTGCAAAATAGGTGAGGGTGTGCAAATAGGCATAGGTGCTACAGTTTTGGATTTTGTAACTATCGGCAATCACAGCATTATTGGAGCAGGTGCGCTGGTTACAAAAGACGTTCCCGCAAATGTAGTAGTTTATGGAAGTCCTGCAAAAGTTATTCGTGAAATTGAAGGCTGAAAATCAATCAACTAAGCGTAAAAATAGTTGTTTCAAGCAAAATACCTATGAGTTTATCTACGGCAAGGCACTCAACTGCCTTGTGCCTGCATAGCAGTAAGCTTCCTGTAACTTACCTATAAGCCACTTTTTTTGAACGTTGTCAATAGTCTATAGACCTTGACAACGTTCAAAAAATAGCCAATAGCCACTTGTTTAACCTCTGTTTCTAAAAATCTGTAGTCGCTACGTAATGAAAATTATCCTCTCCTACATTTTTACGCAATGTGTTTAAGATGTGATTCACATTATCGTAAGGTCCTGCAAAATAATAAGGGACACCACCTCTGCCAAACTCAATCTCGTCAATAGCCTCTGTAATATAGTCAGGATTGAGGAAGTATTGTGTCAAAGCCCAATCTTTGTCAGGTTTAAAGCCCAATTCTTCTGCATAATCGATGCCTCCATAAATAAGATTATGGGCGTATTCGTTGGTCGTGGGTTTACAACCGCCATACTGGGCAAACATTTCCTCGGCAATTTCTTCAATTTCTTGCTTTTCTATAGCAAATCTATAAGTAGTGCTTTTTAAGCCCAAAAAATACTTATCTACTAAGTAAATGCCTAAGCAATATTTGCCACTTGGCATTTTGCGTACGACCATAAGGCTTATAAGTCCATTGGCTGTTTTTTCTTCAAGACTTATAAAACACTCCATCTCTAAGCTTCTCAACTTAGTTTTGATGTAGGTAATGGGTGAAATTGTTTATACGGGGTGATAGTTATTT
>JAYTNK010000835.1:0-3417 GCA_043748375.1 Cytophagales bacterium | reverse complement strand
CCGCCTTTTGATAACGTGGCGCAGATGATAAACGGAAACCACCCGACAACGGATGGCGAAATCCGCGCCAAAAACTCTTGCGCAAGCGTTCTGCCCATTGATACATACCATAACCCAAAAATAGCTCATCGCCACCATCGCCCCCCAATACAACCTTAACTTGCTCGCTCGCTAACCGCGACAGCAACAACGTAGGAATGGCTGATGAGTCAGCATACGGCTCATCATACATATCTATCAAATGAGGAATAATCTTCTTAGCTTCCTCTACCGATACTATAAACTCATGATGGCGCGTACCCAATGCGTCCGCAACAGCTTTTGCATAAGGTGCTTCATTGAATTTATTTTCATGAAAACCAATAGAAAAGGTTTGCATTTTAGTATTTGCCTCTTGAGTAGCTATAGCCGCCACAAGCGAAGAATCAATGCCACCCGAAAGGAATACCCCTACAGGTACATCGCTTATCAAACGATAATTTACAGAACTATGCAGTAGTTTTTTAAGCTGTTGTTTTGCTTCTGGTAGGCGATTTAGTAATGATAGTTTGCTTTGAGTGGTTTCATCATACACTTTTTCGTTAATATTCCAAAACTTGCTTTCATGTATCCCATCCTTGCCTACCCGTAGCCAACTGCCCGCAGGAAGTTTATAAATATGTTTGTAAATGCTGTGAGGCGCAGGGACATAACCCAAGTGCAAAAATGCGCTTATAGCCGTTTCGTTCAACTCTTTTTGAAAATTGGGCAGGGTTAGGAGAGCTTTTAATTCGGAAGCAAAGGCAAAGTTTTGCCCATCCCAATAATAATATATAGGCTTCACACCTATTCTATCACGTACTACATATAATTCTTGTGCCTCGCGGTCATACAAACCAAAGGCAAACATACCATTGAATTGATAAATCGACTTGAGGTGCATTTTTGAAAACAATTCGAGTATTACTTCAGTATCCGAAGTGGTTTTCAAGGGCGTATCTACTTGCTTTGAAAGCTCGCGATAATTATAAACCTCCCCATTGTACGCTATCCAATAACGTTGATTGTGCGACTGCATGGGTTGGTTTGCGCCCGCCGACAAATCGAGTATGCTCAACCGTCTATGTCCCAATCCGCATACGCCGTCATAAAAAAAGCCATCTGCATCAGGTCCTCTGTGCGCAATCGTTTGGGTTATTTGCCTCAAGGTATTTTCCGAAAAGGCTTGTTGTAAAGAAAAAAAACCTGTAATGCCACACATAGAATCAAATAGGAATGAGTAAACAAAAATTAAAATTTTTAGGGGTAGTTTTGGCAGGCAAGTTGGCAACTTGCCTGCCGACTTGTTATTTTCTCAAAATAGTTGAGTTATATATTTGTAGTATATTCATCTAACAAAACGGCTACATAACTTCCTTCGTTCAAAATCTTGAAATAATCTGCACTTGTGAGGTGTGCAAGCTCGTCTTTTGAAACACCGTATAAATTGGCTATCAGCCCATCATTTTCTATTTGTAAATTGCGCTTTTGCTTCTCTGTTTTAGGAAGTTGCGTGTCCCAAATTTTCTCCTCTCCATTTGCCAAATGCAGGTAAGAGGCAGGCGAGTTGGCAGTAGAAAGTTTGTACGTATTTTCAATGATTTTGTGGTAAATAGAACTATTTTGTAGTTCTATTTCGGTAGGCTGTGGGATAGGCAAGCGCATCACGATAGACTTCACTACATTGATGTCCACCAAAAAACGCACTACATAATCCAATACCACCGAATTTAAGATGCCACACATAAACAACATACGCTCGGCAGGTATATCTTGTACCACTATATCGTCATTTTGTAAGGTGTACTTTTTTGGAATATGCGCAAACATAGAATGCCCAAACGTATGCTCGGCAGGCAAGATGCCCGTTATCAGCGTTCTCTCATTTGTATTGCTCGCTATGCATCGAAACGCCAAGCGCGGATAATGAATGTCCAGCACTATTTTTTGTAATAAATCTGCTTCCGTCCAAACTTTGCTATGCACGCTCTCAAAATAATGTAAAATATCTTTCAATTTACCTTTACTTTTTGCAACGGGAGGCAAAAGTGGGTGTATATCGCTTATCAGCCTGCTCAATTCTACACCTTGCATAGATGCCTCAAATGCTACCTTGCCTACCCAATACTGCGGAGGCGCGAAAGTATGGCTAAATTGATGAATCATTTTGCCTTCATACAGCACCATATCGGCAGGCTTTTCTTGGAAAAGGCTTTTATCCGCGCTCATGTGTAGTTCATTCCTAAAATCGAAATAATCAGGATTCAAAGGCTTGAATTTTTGATAAAAGCGTTCTATCAAGCCTAAATCTTGCCTGCTTTTTATCTCAAACAAACTCCACTTATCAGGCGAGAGGCGTTTGATGCTTTCCAATGGATATTGTATGGCTTCGCTGTGTACAGTAGGCAAGTAAAGTGCCTCTGTATTTTGGAGCATAAAGCGGACAGGGATAGCCTCATCTCTGCCCTCTTCAAAGGATAGGGAGTCTGTTGGGATAAGGCTTAGATGGCTTATTTTGAAAATAGCAAACTTATAGCTTCGATGCACATCAGGAAAAACGCCCTTGTTTTCAATTTGATAGAAGAAATGTAATTTGTATTTTTCCAATATATGTTTGCGCAAAGCCACCGAACTATCCTCATAAATCCACGCTGAAGGCGTAACGTAGGTAAGATTGCCGTGCGTATTGAGCATACTTAGATTGCGCTCTATAAAAAAGCGGAACAAATTGTTATCGCCCACGCCTGCATTATAAGGATAGTGCGCCTTGTAATATTCGTTGGTGTATTGCACCCATTGTTCTTTCGCTTCATATTCTGCTTTAATACCTTTGTAGTCAAAAACTTTAGTGCGCAAAGCGTCTTTTTCCGACTGCTTCAGCATACGGTAATTGCTTTGGAAGAAGGGGAAAAAATCCTTGTCATCAAACTTGGTTTTGTCCCAAGGGGGATTGCCTATGATGAGGTCAAACCCACTATGCCCGTTTTGGAACACTTCGGCAAACTCTATTTCATAATTGAAAAATTGGTACTTTTCCGCTATTTCTTCTATCTCGGCTACCAAGGTTTTATTTTGGCGTTCAAATATTTCTTTTTCAAATTTGTCAGATTCGAGAATACCGTTCATTTTGGCTATTTTGTCCAAAGCTGTAGCATCTTGAGTAGCCATTACCTTCAAAAACTTCTTGTAAGTAAGGAGGTTCATAGCCAAGTTCATTTGCTCCAAAGCAGGCTCGACTTGCCTGTAGATTTTCTTTGATTCCTCTACATCTGTTTGGGTAGTATCTTTCAAATCACTCAATACCTTAAGCTTGCCTACAATATCTTGTATGCGGTCTTTCAATTTACTTTCAAACAAATCATCTTGCTTCATACTGTCGAGCAATTCTTGTTTGGTAGC
>JAYTNK010000834.1:0-7685 GCA_043748375.1 Cytophagales bacterium | reverse complement strand
TTCATTGAGTTCGATGGCTCTAAATTTGCGCAAATCACCTCGATATACAAATTCCTCTGTGGGTTTAGGGAAAACGACTGCGGGGCCTTGTATATAGCGTTTGTTGCCATCTTCGTCTAACAAAATGCAATATTCCAATCGCTCAAGTGTTACCGCTTCGCGTACATATTCGCCATTATGACCTTGTACGACTTCTACGCCCGTTGGCGGAATATAAAAGGACACGTTCGCGCCTGTAATAACAAGTGTACTGCCCATCATCAAGTCGGGAGCTTCCTCTGTGATTTCTACAGATGTTTCCTCACCTTCAGCCAAATTTTTGGATTTGATAACTGCTTTTGTCCAATTCTTTTTAGTTTCGTCTTCATCATATACTCGAACCAACAAATATTGATTGGAACGAAGATGATGTCCACGCAATACTTTTGCCATTTGCCCTGACCACAACGCGAAATTGATTGGGCCAGGAATGTTCACTTTGCGCCCGATATTCAGCTCGGCTAAGTTATTGCTGGTACCTGTTTTGGGTTGATGCCCGTCTTTAGCAGGGTTTTTCATCACCACATACCAACCTTCAGGAGCCGTAATAAATGTACCGATAGACTCATCAAGCGATACGCGGTCGAAGCGTTTGCTTGCACTATTGAACACTACAGGTTTGTCGGTATTGGCAAGACTTGTCTTGTAAGGACCCACATAAACATTGATATTACCTTTGGTTTGGTCAGAAATAAAGGCGTATTCATTGGGGGCAAGCACTAAGTCGCGCTCGCGGTTTTCTTCTGCCATGGCTTTCAAAGTGTTAGGTTAAGTTTAATAAGTTTAACGCCCTAAATTAAAGCAAAAATCAGACAGTATCCAAATGTTTATCCAAAAAACTTAAAAAAATTGGTTCTCTGACATTTTTTGTGGAGATATTTTTTGATGTAGGGACAATCCCTTGTGGTTGCCCTTTTTGCAAGGTAACATTTCAATTTTCTCCATTTTTAGATATAATTAGATAATAAAATGGGCTAAATCAGAAAGGGCAACCACAATACACCTATTACCGCCACAAAAATTGTCAGAGAACCAAAATTATTCGACCAACCACGTTTTTCAATCGCCCTTACATCAAGCACACCTTGTAAAGTAAGCAAATATTGGGCAAGTTTAGGTAGTTCTTGGTCTGTAGGCAAGCCTGTGAACGGTTTGATATAAATAGCATTGCCATAATTATAGACAAGTTTCGCAGGGGTGTCATCTACCATCAAGATTTGGTCAAGGCTATACCCTTTTCGTTTTAATTTATGTAATTTTTTTGCATATTCATAATAACTGCTGATATCCATATTGTAATAGCCATATTCATCTACGCGAGGTGAAATGATAGGCGTGCAACGATTTCGTCCCCAAATGAAGCTAAACTTTACATGGGCAGGCAAGGTATTTTGCACTATCTCGCCTATATAATCTTCTGTAGCAGATGACCAAATGGCAAGTTCAAAATGTTGGTGGCAAGTTTCTAAAAACTCATGTAGGCAAGAGCGCAAATACACCTTGTACTTGCCTACCTGATAGGCAAAAGGAATACCCAAATCTTGCTCTGTAGCGTGTATGAGTGTTTCATCTAAATCTAAAATTAGCAACATATTTATCTACACAAACTTCCAATATCCATACGTTTTTTAGCATACTGCAACATTTTTGAAAAAACAGGCTCTTTATCAGAAAGTTGATAAAGCTTCTTGTAGGCTTCGTAGGCATCTATAAAACATTCATTTTTTTCAAAGAAAAAAGCTTCGCGCATGTGGTGAAATAGGATTTGTTTTTGTTTATCTGATTTTTGCAATAGACTTTCATACTGCTGCTTAATTTTTTCGTGTTTGTAAGCATCGAGTATAAAAGCAAATGTTTTTGTTTTGAGCCCCTTTTCAGGAGTTACGGTAACCATCACAAAATCTTCTTCTTTTTGAAAAAGCAATTCAGAAAATTTAAACGTGTAAGCAGTGCCTTTTATGTCTATTTCCTTTATAATTTCATCAAAAACATTTGTAAAACATACTTTATATGTATTTACATTTGCAAGTTTTTCCCATGCAAATGTATATTCGTCAAACATACAAAACGTTTTAGCAGGCAATTGTACTTCAAAAGGCGGGCAAGTGTTTGAACACCTGCACAAACTGCCATACTCAGGCAAAATGTTTGTTTGGTCGCCTATCCCAATGTGCACGACATTGTTCCTTGTTTCTTTTTGTTTGTTTAAAACCATATTCTCCAAATCGCTTACGTTCCATTCGCCTGCCCCAAAGAGTTCGACTGTGCTATTAGAAGTATGCAACAAAGCTATATAGCCTTTGTGGGTATTTTTAATGCGCATTTCTTTTGTGTAACCAAAGCCCAATATCCGCGTCCTGTACATTTCAGCTGTGTGGGTTTGGTTGATGACATAAAAAACATCGTCTTGTGCCTTGCCTACTTCGCAGACAAAGAGTAGCCACATGATCATCCAGATTTTTTTCATACAAATAAAAAAATATTGTAAATTTCAGAAAGCCTGTCCCATTTCTTCTATAGGCAAGATTTAGGGCATGTCATACTCCAAATCTCTTGCGTCATGCGTGTAAAAGTACGCATAGTTTGACCTCAATTCCTCCCATCCTTTTTCGGTCGTATATTTTTCTTGCCCTACATCTTCCCAAGCGATACGCATTTGCCTTGCACATAACAAAGGCGGGACTTGCCCTACACCTGTTCCCAAACCTGAAATACTCACACTTTTTACTTTGTCATCAATGGGCGTTCCATCTTCAAATTTTCCATATTTCAGCAAAGTCAAAATAGCTTTCATACACAAATATACATTGGGGCTTCTGTGAATGGTCATAGGAGTTCGCATGGTGGGAGCAGAAATCAAGTAAGGAAACTTGGCATGGTCAGTTTCTATAATTTCGGCTTGCCCGACTAAAAGCTCTCCAAAGTATTTTTCTCTAATAATTTTTTGGAGCCTTTTCTCTATGTGCCACCCTAAGTTTTTAGAAATGACAAAGTCTATGCCTCCATTCATAAACCCAAAACTATTTGCAGGACTTACAATGGCATCAGCAGGAAAGTCAAAAATAGAACCTTCCGCTATAGTGATATTTTCAATGCCGTCAAAAACTTTTTGCCAAGCGTTTACTATATCAGGGTTAATGTCTATGAAATAAAATTTAGTCATATTGGGTAGCTGATTGGGCAAATATATTATCTAAGCACAAATGTAGTCTTTTTTACCTAATAAGCAAAAGGCTTAGGTTTTGGGAGGCAAGGTCTGTGCCATACATTAGAAAAAAACTCGCCCTGCAACGTTACTGCGCTGTTTTCGCCTTTTCAGGTATTCTAAAAATGAATGGTGCATTTTAATTTCAACCCATCCTATCAATCATTCATTTTTCGGTGCCTGAAAATCCGCGTTTAGGCTATTCTTTTTCAGGTGTCGAAAAACACTGGAATAAAAAGTGTGTGAAGGGATAGACTCGACAGCGTTTTTGGAACACCTGAAAAGGCAGAAATATTCGTAGGTGGTACAGATTGGAGTATGATATCTTCAGGTTCAGGCAATAGTGAAGGGGCAGGCAATCTTTTAATCAAAGATGGTTCTGCAGTCAGAATGACGCTTCTTTCTTCTAATGGCAGTGTAGGCATAGGCACAACTACACCTACTCAAGCGCAATTGGTAGTTAATGGTTCACAAAACTTTACTACAGCGTATGGTTATCTGAGGAGTACGGGTACAATAGAAACAGCTGTTTCAGCTACCAATGCGTACTCTATTTACGCCTCTGCGCGCATTGCCACTACAGAATTTAATGCCTTTTCAGATGCAAGGATTAAGAGCATAAAAGGCATTACGAACAATGCAAACGACCTTGCTACCCTTGCCAAAATCCGCATCACAGATTACAAGCATATAGACAGCATTTCAAAAGGCAATAAAGAAATCAAAAAAGTGATTGCGCAAGAACTCAAAACTGTGTATCCGCAAGCAGTTTCTACCATGACGGACGTAGTGCCAGACATTTATCAGCAGGCAAGCATCGAGAACGGTTTTGTATCCTTGCCTACCAACCTGAAAGCAGGCGAGGAGATTTTAGAGGTTACAGAGGTAGGCAAGGACGGTTTCAAGGTAAATACTGATAAGGCAGGCAAGATTTTCGTATTCGGTAGGCAAGTAAATGATTTTCACGTAGTTGATTATGAGGCTCTTAGTACACTCAACATTTCTGCTACCCAAGAACTTTTGAAACGCATTGAATCGCTTGAAGCAGAAAACCAAACCCTTAAAATACAAAATAAAGAAATGAAAGAAGTGAAAGCTGAAGTAACAGACCTTAAAAAACAAATGCAAGACATTCAAATATTATTAAACCAACAAGTAAAAAGATAAAATGTATCTACTCCCCTCCTTTTTTGTCAGGGTACAACCACCCCTGCCCTTCCTTTTTTGTCAGGGTACAACCACCCCCTGCCCCTCCTTTTTTAAGGAGGGGAGAGCGTTTGCGCGGTTTTATTGCGGATATGTAAGATGGACAAGTACGGCAGGCAAAATCTGCTCTCAAAACCTACTCTCAAAACCTACTCCCCTCCTTTTTTAAGGAGGGGTCGGGGGTGGTTCACAAGCAAAACTCCGCTTTTCCTTTTTTAAGGAGAAACCAGAGACTCCCTTGCCAAATCAAAAGAAACTTCTTTTTCCCACAAAACCTTTGATTCTAAGTTTACTTTACACTATATTTGCAAAAAAATACCCCTCTATCACCACCATGATGTTAAAAAAGCTTTACTTTCTTACTTTCTTTCTCCTTTTCCTTACCTACGGGCAGGCAAGCGCGCAAACCACAAACGACTTTCGTACCACAGGCAATGCTACCTTTGCGGCAGGCACTAACTGGCAAAGATATAATGGTACGGCTTGGGTAGCGGCAGGAAGCGCGCCCACTTCTGCCAATGGCATCATCACCATCAGTGCCAACTCAGCCGCTACCGTAACAAGCAATGTTACGCTTGACCAAGTAGTAGTGGCAGGCTTTTTACAAGTAAACGCCACTTTTACGCTGACGCTGAACAACGGCACAGGCGATGAAATCACGCTAACGGGAGGAGGACAAATTTACAACAAAGGTACTATCAACAACTGCTCAGGCACGCTCTTCCCTGCCAATGCCTTCACAAGCACCGCATGGGCTTCTCCAAAAGGTACGTACAATGAAAACACAAGTACCGAACCCACCACAGAGGCAACACTGCTCTATTTCAATCAGGCAAGCACTACAGCGCACATTTATTGGCAAAAAAGTGGCGATGGCAGAAGGCGCGTGGTGGTTCTTAAACCTACTACAACTGTAGGTATCAATGCTTTAGTAGATAATACTGTTTATACAGCTGATGCCAATTTTGCAGGGGTAGGTTCTACAATAGATGGGACAGGCAAAGTAATCTATAATGGCATAGCCAACGAAATAAATGTAACAGGACTAACCAATGGCGTAACATATCATATAGCTGTTTTTGAATACAATGCCGACTGCGCTAATGCCTCGCCTAACTACAAAATAGGCAGTCCACTTGCAGCTAATTTCTTGACAGGCAATCGCGCTTTTATAACCACTTGGCAGACCACTACCAACGGAGAATCAATTACTATTCCTACTACAGGCACAGTGTATAGTTATAATGTAGATTGGGGAGATGCCACTACCTCTACAGGACAAACAGGCAATGCTACTCATGTGTACACCACAGCTGGCACTTATACCGTACAAATCACAGGTGCTTTTCCGCGTATTTATTTTAACAATGCAGGAGATAAGGCTAAAATTAAAACCATTCAGCAATGGGGGAGTCAAGTTTGGACTTCTATGCAAAATGCTTTTTCAGGTTGTAATGCCCTTACTTATACTGCTACAGATAAGCCTAACTTAAATAGCACAACAGATATAAGCAGTATGTTTTCGGGATGTACCCTTTTCAATGGGAACATTGGCGATTGGAATACAAATACGGTTACAAATATGCAAGAGTTGTTCAGTGGTGCAATCTCTTTCAATCAAAACATAAACAGTTGGAACACAAGTGCGGTAACAAATATGTTTGCTATGTTTCAACAAGCATCTGCTTTTAATCAAAACATAGGGAGTTGGAATATAAGTATGGTTACAAATATGTGGTTCATGCTTAATCAAGCAACCATTTTCAATCAAAATATAGGGAGTTGGAATACAAGTGTGGTTACAGATATGCGTTCTATGTTTCAATTTACTGCTTTCAATCAAAACATAAGCGCATGGAATACAAGTGCCGTTACAAGAATGGCACAGATGTTTTATCAAGCGACCGCTTTTAATCAAAACATAGGGGGGTGGAATACAAGTGCTGTAACGGATATGGTACGAATGTTTCAAAATGTCACTGCTTTCAACCAAAATATAGGGCTTTGGAATATAGGAAATGTTACCAATATGAGCAATATGTTGGATAATTGCGGTATGAATACAGCTAACTATGATGCTACCCTGATAGGTTGGGCAGGGCAGGTTGTACAGCCTAATGTTACATTAGGGGCTACAGGCAGGACGTACTGCAGCAGTGTTACACAACGCGCTACTTTGGATAATGCCCCCCAATAATTGGACATTTAGCGGTGATGCTATAAGTTCAACTTGTGCATTTCAATTTCGCACTACAGGCAATGCTACTTTTGCTTCTGCTACTAATTGGGAGCGTTCATCAAACAGTGGTAGCACTTGGAGTACCACTATAAGCGCACCTGATGCTATCGCCAATACACTCGCTATCGCTATCCTCAATGGACATACGGCTACTGTAGGGGCAAATATCTCACTTGACCAACTCACAGTAGAGAATGGAGGTACGCTTCAGGTAAGTACAGGCATCACGCTTACTGTAGCAGATGGCGCAGGTATAGATATTGATATACAAGGTACGGGAAACATTACAGGCTTAGGCAATTTCACGCTTTTAGTTGGGGCTACTTTCCGCACTGCTCACGTTGATGGCTTCAATGCCATAGGCTTGACAGGTACAGAAACCTACACCGCAGGTGCAAATTATGTATTCAACGGCACGGCACTGCAAACTATCAACAATCCTACAGGCATCTCTGCCAATAACTTCACTATCAACAATAGCGCGGGAGGCAAGTTGAGTAATGACATGACCATCACAGGCACGCTTACTTTGACTACAGGCGACCTTGATTTGAATGGCAAAAACATAACGTTGAATGGTACGCTTGTAGAAGACAGAACGAACAATCATATCGTAAAAGATAATACTGCCATAGGCGAGAGTAGTCAAGGCGGAGGCATCATCTTCGCAGGGACTGTAACAGATGCTACAGGCGAGATAGCAGGCACAGGTTTGTATTTGCAAGGAGCTACAGGCGCAAACTATGGCGTAACTGTAATCCGCAAACATTATCAAGGCGTGCACAGCAGTCAAAACAAAGGCATCAAACGCATTTATCAAATCACAGGCACACCCAATCAACCAACTACCATGCGCATTTATTATGCGAATGATGAATTAGCAGGCATAAGCGGCACTCATCTTTTCCGTTGGCAGTCAGCTACAGGTTGGAAACAAGCTACAGATGCAGGTTCAGGCTTTGCCAATGGCACAAATGGCGCGGGCTTTGTAGAAGC
>JAYTNK010000833.1:0-4495 GCA_043748375.1 Cytophagales bacterium | reverse complement strand
CCTACCAAGACGATAAGCCTGTAGGCAAGGTACAGGATTTTTTCAAATCAGGAAAACTCCAATGGGAAGGTACATTACTACAAGACCGCCCAGAAGAAGTAATGGACGGGGTGGCTACTTGGTATAGAGCAGATGGCACAAAAGAAACAGAACGCATTTTTAAAAATGGAAAACAAGAAAGCGAAAAAATATTTAATGCTGATGGTACTGAGCAAACAAAAAAATGGAAAGAAGTCTATGCAGAAGGTAATGCGTATTGGGGAAAACAGGACTATGAAAATGCAGGTAAAAAATATGAAGAGGCTCTGCCTTTGGCAGAAAAAGAATTTACAAAACAGAGTACACAATATGCTACTACGCTAAATGATGCAGGACTTTGTTATTTTAATGAAAATTTATATACAAAAGTGGAACCGTTGTACATAGAAGCCAAAAATATTCGAGAAAAAGTATTAGGCAAGGAACATCCAAGTTATGCCACTTCTTGTAATAGTTTGGCAGTTTTGTATAAAAGTCAAGGGTTATATGCCAAAGCCGAGCCTTTGTACATAGAAGCAAAAAATATACGTGAAAAAGTATTGGGTAAGGAACATCCAAGTTATGCCACTTCTTGTAATAATTTGGCAGTATTATATGACTATCAAGGCTTGTATGCCAAAGCCGAACCTTTGTATATAGAGGCAAAAAATATTCAAGAAAAAGTATTAGGCAAGGAACACCCTGATTATGCCACTTCTTGTAATAATTTGGCTTCTTTGTATCAAAGTCAAGGATTGTATGCCCAAGCCGAGCCTTTGTATATAGAAGCAAAAAATATTAAAGAAAAAGTATTAGGCAAGGAAGATTCAAGTTATGCCACTTCTTGTAATAATTTGGCTGATTTGTATGAAAGTCAAGGGTTGTATGCCCAAGCCGAACTTTTGTATATAGAAGCCAAAAATATCCGAGAGAAAGTATTAGGCAAGGAACACCCTGATTATGCCACTTCTTGTAATAGTTTGGCAAATTTGTATGAAAGTCAAGGGTTGTATGCTAAAGCCGAGCCTTTGTATATAGAAGCAAAAAAAATTCGTGAAAATGTATTAGGCAAGGAACACCCCGATTATGCCACTTCTTGTAATAATTTGGCTTCTTTGTATAAAAGTCAAGGGTTGTATGCTCAAGCCGAGCCTTCATATATAGAAGCAAAAAATATTTATGAAAAAGTATTAGGCAAGCAACACCCTGATTATGCCAATTCTTGTAATAACTTAGCAATTTTATATGAAGTTCAAGGCTTATATGCCAAAGCAGAACCTTTATATTTAGAATCAAAAAGTATTAGGGAGAAAGTATTAGGCAAGGAACACCCTGATTATGCGATATCTTGTAATAGTTTGGCAGTTTTGTATAATAGTCAAGGGTTATATGCCCAAGCCAAGCCTTTGTATATAGAAGCCAAAAATATCCGAGAAAAAGTATTAGGCAAATTACACCCTGCTTATGCGAGTTCTTGTAATAATTTGGCAGTTTTGTATAAAAGTCAAGGGTTATATACCCAAGCAGAGTCTTTGATGATAGAAGCAAAAAATATTGTAGAGAAAGTATTAGGCAAGGAACACCCTTATTATGCAAGTTCTTGTAATAATTTGGCTGATTTGTATGAAAGTCAAGGTTTAAATGCAAAAGCCGAGCCTTTGATGATAGAAGCCAACCAAACCCTTTTAGCCCAAATAGACCGCAATTTTTCTATGCTTTCCGAAAAAGAAAAAGGAATTTATTACCATACTTTTAGCGAGTGTTTCGAAATGTTCAATAGTTTTGCGGTCAAAAGATACCAAGAAAAGCCTGCTATCTCTGTGGAAGTATATAACAATACATTGGCTACAAAAGCCCTTTTATTTAATGCAGGCAATAAAATAAGAGAAAGAATTATGCAAAGCAAAGACGAAAATCTAAAAAAATTGTACCAATCTTGGAAAGATAAAAAAGAGTTTTTGTCAAAGGTATATGCGCTTTCTTTGGAGGAAAAAAACAAAAAAGGAATCAATGTTCCGCAATTAGAAATCGTGGCAAACGAAATAGAAAAACAACTTTCTCAAAAATCTGAATTGTTTGCCAAAGCTGTAGATAAAAAGCAGTATGTTTGGACAGATGTGCAGAAAATACTCAAACAAGGTGAGGTGGCTATAGAAATTATTCGTTTTCAAGTATATAATAAGAAGTGGACAGACAGTGTAAAGTATATGGCTTTGATAATAAAGCCAGAAAGTAAATATCCTGAAATGATTGTCTTAGATAATGGCAATGAATTGGAAGGAAAATATGCTAAAAACTATCAAAACTGTATCAAAGGAAAAGCGAATGACAAGTATTCTTATACGCAATATTGGCAGAGAATCAAAAGTCTCCTAACCCCCGAAGGAGTAGTATTGAAAGGCGTAAAAAAAGTGTATTTGAGTGTTGATGGCGTGTATAATTCCATTAACTTGAATACTTTGCGGAATCCTGAAACAGGCAAATACTTAAGCGAGGAGGTAGAAATACAGTTGGTAAGCAATACAAAGGATATTATCTTGCCTATCACGAGTCCCCTAACCCCCAAAGGAGGAACAAAGGCGATATTGATTGGTTTTCCTGACTATAATAACAAAAATAAAGCTCCTAAAAACCCTTCTTTGGAAGATAAAAAAGTGGTGCTTGATAGTACGCAAAGATTTTTTAATGGGAGTAACATTAGCGAATTGGTGGGTACTAAAACAGAGGTAGAAAATATAGAAAAGATGTTGCAAAAAGCTAAGATAGTCACGCAAAGTTATACGGAAGGGCAGGCAAGTGAGGGTGTGGTAAAGAAATTGGATAGTCCGTATATTTTGCACATCGCTACACATGGTTTTTTTCTGAAAGATGTAGTACCCAATAAAGATGATGAACGCGGGTTTATGGGTGTGGATAGCAAAAAGGTGTTTGAAAATCCTTTGTTGCGCGCTGGGTTATTGTTTGCCAATGCAAAAGAAGCTTTGAAAGATGGTGGAGATGGCGTACTCACTGCCTACGAAGCTATGAACTTGAACCTCGATAATACGGATTTGGTGGTCATGTCTGCCTGCGAAACGGGTTTGGGCGAGATAAGCAATGGTGAGGGTGTGTATGGTTTGCAACGTGCCTTTCAAACGGCGGGGGCAAAGACGATTTTGATGTCGCTTTGGACAGTGAGTGATGAGGCTACGCAACAGCTCATGACGCTTTTTTATGAAAACCTCCTCACCAAAAAACAGTCCAAACGCCTTGCCTTCCAAAATGCGCAAAATGAACTCAAAAAGAACTTTCCTGAACCGTATTATTGGGGGGCGTTTGTGATGGTAGGCGAGTAGATGCCCACTAACTCCCGAAGCGTTTTTGCCTGATAATATGACTTATCTTGTTTTGTAGTTTTTATTTTCTTTTAATTTCCTGATTTTATGAGATTTTTGCTTGTTTTTATAGATACAAAATCTTAACTTTGTTAAAATTTAATCCCTCGTATTATGAATACTACCCAAATAAATGCGTTCAAAGTTGATTTAATCACATGGATAATGCAACTCAAGCAAATGGAAACATTGCAACGCATCTTGGACTTAAAAAAAGAGTTGGAAACGCCTGTAGTCTTGCCTACCAAGCCCAAAGGACAGAGGTAATGCCTCTTATCGCGGAAAAAATTGGCTCGAAGCGTATTCAGATTTCTACCTTGTCTGCCTACAGTAGGCAAAACTTTTAATATTATTTACTTAAAACCATTTAACAATATGGGATTAGACATAACACATTACAAAGCAACACTGAAGAAACCAGCCATATTTAACTCTTATGAAGGTTCTTACATGACCGAAGAAGAGTTTGAATACTTTGATGTGGACTTTGACTATTTCAAAGACTGCACACAAAAGATAGATATACCCAAAGTATTAAGAACACTCATATTCCCTAAGAAGGAAAGCGATATAGACGAGGTAAAAGAATGGTTCAAAAACTCTCATAACGATTTGTTATTTGAGAAGAACTTAGGGAATATCAACGCCTCTATAGAGCATTTTATGAAAAATAAACAATTAACGGAAAATCTATTCTGTACTTGGGACGCTGGTAAGTGGATTGGAGCAGATATTTTTACTTTTGAAGAGGGATATGGCTTTTATTATGAAGAAGTAGGCTATCAAAGAAAAGGAGTTAATAAGAATTTTTGGGGTAAATTTTGCACCAGTAAAATACAATGTTTTACTTCAAGAAAAAACTTTGAATTTGCCTTATCTTGTGTAGATTATTATTGGCACGAAGATACAGAAGAAGACGTGGTTTTGCGAAAACAAGAATTTAAGAGAGACTTTGTTGATAAGTATGAACCCCATAAAAGTTGGTTAGAAGCAAGTTATTAACCTATAGACACATAGCGAATACTCTAAAAAATAATAATCTTGCCTACTATAGGTACACAAGATGTTATGCCTCTTATCGTGCCTATCGAGGTGGGAATGGG
>JAYTNK010000832.1:0-7777 GCA_043748375.1 Cytophagales bacterium | reverse complement strand
CAACTACTTCCCGTCAAAAAGGTAAGACGCACAAAAGTTATCAGTGAGTTTTCTTGCAATACAATCTCCGCCTCAAGTTTCTCTACCTGATTATCGTCTATAAAAACCGCTATCAAGCCATCTTGGAAAGCAAGTAATACTGTTTCAATAGCCGTTGCTTCATTGGCTTCAGTAGCATTGTAAATAGCCCCAAAGCGCACTTTACCTGTTTCCGCTTCTTCAGCTATCTCGGTTTCTTGAAAGAAAGTGAAAAGTGATTTTTCAGCACGTTTCTCATTGAACTCGCCTACTTGTTGCACTACTATATGCTTCAGTAGTTCCTTAAGTAGGCAAGGTACTCCATACTCGCCTACAATCTCGATACTTTTAGCATCAATAAAAGGGCGTTTTTTACCTAATTGTTTGACAGAAAAGCGAAGTTGCATAGTCGAGGCAGAGAATAATTATGCGCAAAGGTACAAAATTATTCCTGCGTGACAAATTTATAAGGTGTGATTTTTCTTTTTGAGTAGCCAATTAACTATTTCGCCGCTTGTGAGTGGCATCTGCTACTCAAAAAGAAAACTCACCACTAGGCAGAAAAAAGGTTCAAAAATACTTGGCTGTGTGTGGGTGTTTGCGCAACCACAAGGATATTATTTTTTGAATATCACGATTATCTTTATAGCTAGTAATGTACGTTTTTGCCTCCTCTATATTGCCTATTTTGGTTTCTTGGTCAAGAAAAGCGAAACCTAAATACCGACCTTTTTCTATACAAACTAAGGTTTTTTCTGTATGTTCGCGCCCACTACCTATAATGATAAAGTTTTTATTGTCCACTAAATGAAAGCTACTACAGGCTTGTTGCACTTTTTCGTTGTAAACTTCCGCGCTTTCAGCTTGAACACACGCGCCATTGCATTTTTTTATTTGGTGGTCAAAGCAAGCACCTTTGGTTTTGTATAAATTGCAGAGCTTCATGCACAATCCATAGTGTTCTATTTTGCTCATCAGAATTTTTTTGGCGGCATCTAAACTTTCTGTAGTCGCGAGCGGTTCTTCGGCGTGTTTATTCAATTTATCTACAAATAATTGATAATAGCCCTTGCCATCCTCATAAATATAAATCCCAAAAGCAAATTTGCTCCTTCGTTGAGCGCGGTTAAAGATGGGCTGGTGTTTTTTTATTTCTGAATCCTCAAGCAATAAAGCCACAAGCTCGCCTCCCGTCAGCTCATAGCTGATAGAGGCAACCTGATTTTTCATTTCAATAGATTTTTTGCTGTCCAAATTAGTGGCAAAGTGTGAGGCGATACGATGTTTGATATTAGTACTCTTGCCTACGTAAATAATAACTTTTTTTTCATTATAAAAATAATAAATACCAGTAGCTTCAGGCAAGGCATCAAACGCCTCACGGCTAATGCGTGGCGGGAGCGAAACCGACTCTATCTCATTGTCTATCAATGATTTATTCAGTTGATTTAAACCCTTATCTTCTGCTAAAAGATGCTCAAATACTTGCACAGTAGCAAACGCATCGGCTTGGGCGCGGTGATGGTTCGTAAGGTCTATTTGCAAAAAACTGCAGACGCTTTTCAAACCATAAGAGGCTATTTTGGGTAGCAATTTCCTGCTAAGGCGTACTGTACAAAGCGTTTTGCGTGTAAAAGTAAACCCCAAACTTTTAAATGCCTGTTTTATAAAAGAATAATCAAAGTGTGCATTATGTGCTACAAAAACCCGCCCTTCAGTAAGTTCTATAATTCGTTTCGCAACCTCATAAAACTTAGGCGCGTGTGTTACCATGTCTTGTGTAATTCCCGTTAAATGAGAGATGTAGCTTGGTATTTGGCGTTCTGGATTGATGAGCGTTTGAAAACTATCTATTATTTTTGTACCATCATGCACATAAAGGGCTATTTCCGTAATGCAGTCTTCAGTAACCTGACCGCCTGTAGTTTCTATGTCAATAATAACAAATTCATGTTTTTGCATAAAAATATTTGGTTAAATGACAAAATTAGCTAATTTTGCGAAAAGAAACAATTTTTCAACCAATAAGTTGAAAGATGAAGGTTAAAAAGATGAAGGTTAAGGGTTGAAAGATGAAAGTTCACCCCTCAACCCATTATCTTTCAACAAATCAACGCTCATCTTTCAACAATTCAACTTTCAACAATTCAACTCTTACGCCCATGTTTGATGCTTTTTTAAAGTTTTTGCAAGACCCTACACCATTTATTCAATCGGGTGGGCTTATTCTCGTTGTGTTGATAGTATTTGCCGAAACAGGCTTATTCTTTTGCTTTTTCTTACCAGGCGACTATTTGTTGTTCACAGCAGGCGTGTTGTGTAGCGGGGGTATCATCCAAGAACCTATTTGGATGGTCGTATTAGCGATTATAACAGCTGCCATTGCGGGTAATTATGTAGGCTATTACTTTGGCAGGTATGTAGGCAAGGGCATTTATAATCGAAAGGACTCGTGGTTTTTTAAGCGGAAGCACGTAGAATCAACGGAGGTATTTTTTCAGACACATGGTGGAAAAGCACTTATTATGGCGCGTTTTCTGCCTATTATACGCACTTTCACGCCTATCGTGGCAGGGATAATAAAAATGGAGATGGGCAAATTTTCTTGGTTTGTAGCCGTTGGTGCTATCATTTGGGGAAGTTCTATTACTTTGTTAGGATTTTTCCTTGGGAAATTATTCCCTGGTATTGTGCATTATCTACATTATATCATCGTTGGTTTTGTAACTGTAACCTCTATCGTAGCGTATATCTCATACCGCAAAATGAATAAAGCGTAGCTTTTGCCGTAGGCGAAAGCAGGCAAGTTATAAGTCAAATGAACTTGCCTACCCTCGCAAATAACGAGGCAAGCGCGTAATCCAACCTTGCAACTCATTTTTTTTATTTTTTTTGAAAAAAATTTTCACATTATAACCTCTTGATTTTCAAATACTTATTTCAAATGTTAATGAAAACCAAATGAAAAGTTAAGAAAATTTAAATATTTTTTTCAAAAAAATTTGGAAGTATCAAAAACCCGCCGTACCTTTGCATCATCAAACAAGACAAACTTGTTTATCTCTAAAAATCTAAAACCCCAAAAAACGATGAAAAAGGTATTTTTAATGATCGCTATGTTCTCTGCTCTTACATTCACTGCAACTTCTTGCGGTGGTGGTGCTGACGCTGCTAAAGAAGGAGAGAAAAAAGAAGAAGCTCCTAAAGCTGACGCTGAAGCTGAGAAAAAAGCAGCTGACGAAAAAGCAGCAGCTGAAAAAGCTGAAGCTGACAAAAAAGCAACTGAAGACAAAGACGCAAAACCTGCTGACAAAGACGCAAAACCTGCTGATCCTAAAGCTCCTGTTGAGAAGAAGTAATTCTTACTTAGCGAAAGCTATAAAAACCAAAACCCTGGCATTTGTCAGGGTTTTGTTGTTTTTACAGTTGCCAACGCGTAGATTATGTACTGCACACTTATTTATTTAAAATTTCAAAATAAATGTTAATGAAATCTAAATAAAATGTTAATGAAAATTTGGAAGTGTCAAAAACTCGCTGTATCTTTGCCCCATCAAACAAGACAAACTTGTTTATATCTAAAAATCTAAAACCCCTAAAACGATGAAAAAGGTATTTTTAATGATCGCTATGTTCTCTGCTCTTACATTCAGTGCAACTTCTTGCGGAGATGGTGGTGCAGCTAAGAAAGCAGAAACTGAAAAAGCAGAAGCTGACAAAAAAGCGGCTGACGAGAAAAAAGTTGCTGACGAAAAAGCAGAAGCTGACAAAAAAGAAGCAGAAGCTAAAAAAATGGAAGAAGATAAAAAAACTAAGGATGCGCCTAAGCCTAAAGATGGTGACGCTCCTAACGCACCTAAGAAATAATCCTTTCTTAGCAAACGTGATACATACTAAAACCTCGATATTTATCGAGGTTTTAGTGTTTTATAATACCCTCTTTTCGCTAAGAAATAAACAACAAATGGTTCTTAGAAAGTTATAGCCGAAACTTGCTCCCCCACGATTAAAATTGTGGGGTTGATTAATTCACCCCACAATTTTAATCGTGGGGGAGTGGTGGTGTCGTATAAATTTTAGAGGTTCTTCGAAAGTTATGGCGGGATTTACCCAGATTAAACGCATCAAAATTTTCGAGCTTTCGAATGTGTGAAAATTACTACCATTCTCCCAATTTCATTGGGGGCTATTCGTAAATTCAACACCTGAAGGTGTTGCTTGTGCTTTGCCGAACCTCTTTAGAGGTTCAAATTTGAATAGCCCCCAATGAAATTGGGGGAACTTTTATTTTGATGCGTTTAATCTGGGATTTACTAAAACCTCTCGCGTAGTCATGCTGTAAGAATCCCTTGTTAGTGCTAAAGGAACAAACGGATGCTTACAGCATGGCTAATTCTCGGCATACTTCCGTAATAACTTTCGAAGAACCATTTTAGAAAAATTAAATAAATAACTTGAACTTTTATCTCGGTAAAAAACTGACAGACAATTATTTAACAGCGTACTTCGTACTTCTTATTTCGTACCTTGTACTAATATCTTTTCCGCTTTCGAATTAAAAAATACAAACTTCTAAATACAATGCGCACATGATTCCACATGGTAGGCAAGATACCATAATGCTTCCGCAAAATAGCGAAGCGGTCTAAAAGCGATTTTTGTAAATGGCGGCGAGAGAACCCTCCTTGCAAATAAATAGCTACGGTAGCATGCACATTAGTAATCGTGTTTGCCCTCTTGAGACTACGTATAACCCAATCAATATCAGCACTATACGGGTGTACGAGGTCGTAAGGGCAGGCAAGTGCCTTGCGTACCAAAATTGCTTGATGACAAACCATCAAGCCCATTTGCAGACTTCGCCACGTTAGGCGGGCAGGCAAGCCCAAAGGTGTAACCTCGCTCCGTAAACCCAAATAACGCCCTGCTAAATCTCTAAATTCAGTTTCGCCATAATACACATCTGCGGCAGGCAAGGACATTATTTTTTCTGTAGTATCGGTTGCAAAAATCTCATCGCCTGCATTCATAAACCAAACATACGCACCTGTAGCCCGCGCCAAGCCCTTGTTCATAGCGTCATAAATACCCTTATCAGGTTCTGATACCCAATAGGCAAGTCGGTCAGCATAGCGTTTGATGATATCGACTGTGCCATCACGAGAGCCACCATCAATTATAATATATTCGATGTGTGGATAAGTTTGCGCCAATACACTGCGCATGGTTTTTTCTAAAAATGGCTCGGCATTGTACGTAATCGTAATAATGGAAACTATAGGTGGCATTTATTTTTTCTGCTGTTTGTATAAACCATAGTCTTGAATCAAGGCATCATAAAGCAAATCGCCTTGTAAACGATAGCCTTTTCCGCTAAAATGTACTTGGTCGTATGCTGTTAGCCCATTTTTTAGCCACTTGCCTACCGAACCCAGCCCACCCATCACGGCAAATAAATCCCAAACAGCACAATTATATTCTTGCGCAAGTTCTTTTATGACGCGACACGCTTTTACATTACTTGGATTTAATGCTCCACCAGGCAAGGCGCAATCACCAGGCGTAGTAAGCAAAATAGATGCATCAGGGGCGGCACTGCGAATACGCTGAATAAGTTTAGCATATTGTATTTTAAAATACGCATCATCAAACCCAAGCCCGTAAGCATCATTTGTACCCAACGAAACCACTACTAAATCTGCCTCAAGGCTATGAATATGCTGTTCTAATTTAGGCGATTTGAGAAAAGACGGGATAGTAGCACTATTTACGCCTACAGCACTATATTGAACGCCATAGTCATCATTTTCTAAAGAAATTCCCTCCAAGACAAAAGTATTTTGGGCAGGCGAGGTCTTTTCTAAATGAAACACAATGCTTGTTTGTGGCTCATCAAAGCAAAATTCAGCAAACCCCTGCCCATCGAGCCGACAAGGATAAACAGTGCCTTTGGGCGTTAATACTTTTACATTATACATAGCCGCATTATTGGTAGGGTAATACACCTTTGCCCGCGTGCTTACATAATGATGGTTTGAATATAAATTAGGGTCTACTTTGAAAAAAGCCGTACTATCTGAAGTGGTAGAGGTCATTCCACCCAATCCCCAGCTACAATTTGCATACGTTTGTATGTTTTTGCAACCTTGCCATATCCCTTTATAGCTTACCGATATGTTCGCGGGTGCATCGCCCCCTTGCGCTATACGACAAGGAAAAAAGTAACCACGACCACCATTTCCCAATAATAGCTCATCATTAAAATGGGCGCGTACCTGATTCGTAAAATAATCTGCCTGAATGTGTGAATCGCCAAAATGCACAATATTTACTTTTTGGCGTTGCTTTTCAACTAATTCTTCTAAAGCAGTATGAAAAGATTGCAAGGCAGTACGCGGATACGGCATGAGTATCACGTTTTGTGCATAACTCACAAAAGCATGCTCATGTCCAAGGGTATATTTGGGTAGCGGGATTTTATCTTGCGGCTGTTTAGTTTGATAGCTCTTTTTAGAGGTATCTTGTTCAAACTTAACAAAGCTAGCTTTGATATGCCCAGGTTCTTTTTGGGCAGGCAAGGAAAAGTAAATTAAACCAACCAAACCGCTATATAAATTAAAAACGAAATTCCATGAACTTAGCATACTCTACCAACAAGGCTTTATACAACATTTCTGATACCATCTTAGCGCCTTCAGGGGTGAAGTGCGTGAAATCCTTGCCTGCCAACGCGACAGGCTTGGCGAATACCCAACTCGGCATGGAGTTTTTGCCTCCCATAGCCTCGTATAAGTCCCAAAAAGCGCAATTTGCCTTAAATGCTGCGTTTCGCTGTGCATTGCGGATTTTTTCTATATTGGGGTAAGACTCGAACTTGCCTGTCATATTGCGCGACATATCGGAAACACCAATAACCAAAATACTAATGTCTGGAGCTATTTCTTTGAACATTTTAAGTTGTTGATACAACATATTTTCAAAGAAAGTATAATCAGGCAAAGGACTTGGTACAATGTTTACCCCAAATTGTAAAATAATCAATTTTACGTTTAAGGCTTTCAGTTGGTATTTAAAATTATCTCTGTTCATATTAACAAACTCAACACCTGAACTACCGCGCCAAGGAATGTTGTCAAAAGCTATTCCACGTTTACAATCTAAGGCTACACCATACACTTCAGGGCTTTTGCCTTTGGCATCTATTTGGATAGAAACTTGCTGAAAAGGTTGTTTTAAGGCATAATCATAGATTTGTGGCTTGTCCGATTTTTCCAACACTACCTTCTCATCTGCTTGCGAAGGGGTTTTTAGGGATAGCTCTATAGCCCCGTCTGGATTGCGGTAAAGGAATTTTACGCGTTCTGCACGCTGTTCTTTGGGCTTTGCGTATGGCGATTTGATGTAGGTGATATCGCCTTTGATAATTTCAGCAGGTGCGAGTTTATGATATTCGCCCATCACACCATAATAGTTTGGCATTCCGCGATTATAGCGGTTTCCATACGCCACAGTGGGTTGCCAATAGGATTTAGTTTGTTGGACTATAGAAAGTTTGGAATTCAGTTTGTCGACTATATTTAAAAATCCTGTTCCACAACCACCAAATTGGTCTTGAAATCTATCGCGCAAGTTGGTTGTAATTCTATCACCTTCAAGTTGCGAGTCGCCAAAATGTAAGACACGCGCAAGTGTATCTCGTCCTTGCGCAAGTGTTTGCAAAGTACGAAAGAAGTCATGTAACAAGGTGCTATCGCTATCA
>JAYTNK010000831.1:0-6194 GCA_043748375.1 Cytophagales bacterium | reverse complement strand
AATAAGCCCTGTAACGCGCTGTATGCCCATTACGGTTAAATGCTCAAAGGCGAAAATGGCTTCGCGGTAGGTAAAGTTATGCAATTCAGGAATACCTTGTAAATAAATTTCTTCATGCGAGAAGCCGAGCAGTCGGTTATAAACAGCCGTAAGTCCTGACTGTAGGCAAGTTTGAACGGCAAGCCTCGCTATGATTTCGTTTGAAACCACCAGCGTAAGTTCATCGCCGCCTATAATATTAGCAATCTCTCGATTTTTATTAGCTTTTATTTCAGCTACTAAATGATACGGCTCAGGTCTTCGATTGGGGTGGTTCAAGATGGCAAGGATACATTTGATGTTTTGAGTGTCAAAGTTTTGGTCATCAGGGGAAACGATGATGATGGATTTTGCATCATACAAGTTCACTATCTTAAGGTCATCAAGATCTATCGGATTGCCTGTTCTACAAATAATCTTTACGTTGCGAGCCATGTCTATTTTTTCTTTCAACTCGTCTTGCATTTCTATTTTATCTTTGGGCGCGAGCACCACCACACACGTTCTTCGTTGGTTGATATTGGCTTGTATCAACTCTTGGATAACAGAAAAAACCTTGTTCGACCAGCCCAAGATAATAATGTGGTCTTTCTCTAATACTATCGACCTACCTTTACGCAAATTGTCAAGCAGGATATTGATACGCGAAACGACTAAACCCACCATAGTAGCCACCAACAACAAGCCGAATAGTGTTGGGATAACCATAATGAGGCGATAACCCCAGCCAAACTCGCCTGTAATAGTGCCTTGATCAATAATGTGCATCCATGTTTGCCACAGAACTTCTGCAAAACTATCTTTAGCTTTTTCTACATCTTCAGGCCCCTTTGCTTGGTGCAAAGACGTAGTATAGGTTACAGACGCAAAAAAAGCTGCGAATAGTAATACAAACACCAATATAAATACAATAATAGGCGTAATACCTCCTGTCATAAGGTTATCAAACACGTATTGTATGCGTTGGCGAATACTAAATTTTTTGTGGTTTTCAAGTTTCATAGAGGCGAAATTAGTGTAATTTTATAAATAAACAAAATTAGCTGTTTTTTAGGAACAAATGTTTTATATACAAAATGCGTTCCTATCCTAAAAAAAATGCTACAATTCAAAAAAAAGCATATAACTTTGGCAAAAAATACGGGTATGCAAAATCATTACGTTCAAATTTCCCGCACCGCGAGGTATTTCACGCATGGCGTGGCGCGAGCGAGCACTCAAGAAGTGTGGCTACTTGCTCATGGATATGGGCAGTTGGCAGATAGCTTTCTCAAAAAATTTAGTTTCCTTTCTTCTGAAAAGTATTGGCTTATTGCCCCTGAAGCTTTGTCACGCTTTTACATAGATAGCCTGACTACGGAAAACCCACGCGTAGGCGCAAGTTGGATGACCAAAGAGAGTCGCGAAACCGAGATTGAAGATTATATCCAATACTGGAAAACTGTCTATGCACAAACCGTTCAAAAGGTATTGGAGCAGAGCCAACGCCCTTATACCCGCGTATTAGGCTTCTCACAAGGCTGTTCAGCTGTTTGCAGGTGGCTGTTAGATGCCTCACCTGTTTTTGACGAGCTTGTGCTGTGGGCAGGCGAGATTCCCAAAGATTGCGACTTAAATGACTTTGCCAAACTCATGAAAGGTAAAAAATTGCACTATGTTTATGGTGAGCAAGACGAACTCATCCCGCGCCACTTAGTCGATGCGCAATTAGCCTTATTGCGCACACACGATATTGATTTTGAACTCCTTACTTATGAGGGAAAGCACGAAATAACCGAAGCCATGATTACTGAATTGGTACTTAAAGATTAAACTTGCCTATATTTACTTCCTAAATGCCTGACTTTCAAGGTAGAAGTATAAATTAACAAAAATTTAATATGACTATTGCAGAAATTAGGCTTATTTTTGCACAAAAAAACGTTCAACATGAAAAAAATTACTTTCTTTCTCATGGCTTTCTTAAGTTGTCTCAGCCTGTCTGAAGCACAAGTAAAGCTATCCTTAGTTCCTCGTGTGGGAGCAACTTGGGGCAATATGTTATTCACAAATGCGCTTACAAGCAATGTTACGCGGGTATCCACACCCAATACTACGCCTCCTGTATCTGTAAATCCTGCCCCCCTTCCTGGTACTTTTAAACATGGTTTTCGGTCAAGAATGGAAAATCAGGTTACCCGCATTGGCTTTACGGCTGGATTGGGTTTGAATATTGCCATTACAGATAAGTTTTCGGTGCAACCAGAGTTGTTTTTTACGCAAAAGGGTGCGCGTTATATCGATAATTTGTATAATGCCACTGTAGATTCTGCGAACAACATGAACAAAGATGCACATATCTTGATGAACTTCTTGGAAATGCCTGTAATAGCCCGTTACGACATCTCTTTTGGCGAAAAATTCCCTCTAAAAGCCTATCTCGCAGGTGGCTTGTCATTTGGCATGGGTATGGGTGGCTCTTATCGTGCTACACGTGTTTATGCACGTGATGGCAAAACGTATGAAACGACAGAAGAAGGCAAAATAACTTTTGGCTCGCTCAATACAGAAGTTGCAAATCAAGACAGAGCATTTGATAATAGATACGAATTTGGTGTTATTGGAGCTATAGGCTTACAATATCCTATTGGTAGCGGTGCCATTGTAGCTGATATACGCTATAATGTAACAGTAAACAATCTTTATACCAAAGGTTCTAACAATATACCGCTTGGTTTCGATAACGTATCCAAAAACCGTGCAGCCTCTGTAACATTGGGCTATATGTTGCCCATAGGCAAGGGTGCGACAGCCACTTCAACAGGTAGCAAAAAACGCAAGTAGTCGTAAACAACAAGCATAAACCCCCCAAAAGTGCATACTTTTGGGGGGTTTAATTGTATATAAAACAAAATGCTATGCCTTGCCTGTACTTCCAAACCCGCCATCGCCTCTTTCTGTAACGCTCAGTTCAGTAACAGCAAGCCAAGTAGCATGGGCGTATGGCGCAATAATCATTTGTGCAATTCGTTCGCCATCTTGTATCAAACAAGGCTCATGGGAGAGGTTGATAAGCAACACTTTAATCTCACCTATGTAATCTGCATCTATCGTACCAGGTGAATTAAGCAGCGTAAGCCCATGTTTAAGTGCAAGCCCACTTCTTGGGCGAATTTGAGCTTCATATCCTGTAGGGAGTTGTATATGAAGCCCTGTAGGGATAAGCCTGCGCTCAAGGGGGGCAAGCGTAATAGTTTCAGGAAGCCAAGCACGCAAATCCATACCTGCTGCTTGTTCTGTGGCATAGGTAGGCAAGGCGTGTGTTGAGTTATTAATTATCTTTACAATGGGCAACAGCGTATTAAGCATAGGAGATAAGATTAAACGGTAGCTTTACATCGTCTTTATACTCTTCGCCACTTTCAAGCATATCCACGTCTTCATTTTGATAGTACCAATTAATAACTACCGTTCCTTTTTTGTTGTTTTGGTAATTATATAACAAATTCATAATTTCAAGAAAACGCCGCGATGAACTCGTATTAAAATAAGTCATACGAAAGTTAAGTTCTATACTTTTGCCTCCCTCTTCTGTGTACTGCTTCAGCCATTCAAAGATGGGTTCAAAAAACTCAAGCGTGTACTCATGGTAAGATTCGCCAAAAAAGCTCAGGACACCAGTTTCAGCATTAAGATTTACTTCGGGGATATATTCTAAACCCGGAATATAAAAGTTATTCATAAGTTTGGGTGAGTTAGTTAGTTTCTATTTTGTCAATACGTACAGAAAGTGCAAAGAATGTATTTTGCTCATCTATTTCCACTACTTGATACTCAAGCGGGTGTCCAGAGCGACGTGCCATATCAATCAGCCCAATATTTGCGCCAATGCCGCCCGTAGGTCGCCTCCGTTGCTTGACATAATAATCCTTTAACTCTTCTGCCGAAAGTTGGTTTATGTATTCACAGCGTTGTGTAATGCCTTCTACCTTTTCGTTCTCAATCAAATTGCCTGATGACAATACCAGGTATTGTGGATAGTTTTGAATGAGTATAACGCCCACGCCTGCTGTGCGTCCTTTTACTGCCGAATATTCTTTTTGGGCAGAGTGATGATAGATGTTTTGTGCTAACTCTACAAAAACAGCAAAGGTCTTCTTGCTGATTTGGTATGAGCCAAGTTTACTACGCAAGCTCACGCCCACATCAGCCAATACCTCCTGCGAGATAGTCCCTTTGAAGCTAAGGATTATCTCTTGTTTGTTCATATCATTGAAATAATTGAACAAAGTTAATTTTTCATCATTCATATAGTTGTGTTGTGTAAAGCTAAATAAAGATTAAAATAAAGGTACAACTCAAAACAGCTTACCACCGCTTCATATAACAAAACCTCTTAGCAAGAAGTGTTAAATACATAGGCTGGTTTAATATTTTATAATGTATTGATTATCAGTATTTTGCAATTGTAAATTGCAAATTTCAAATCACACATTTTGTTTAACAGCCGTTATCAGAACTTTTTTACTGAGATGTCTCTTATATTTTGTTGCAAAATTACGTTTTTTTTATTGCAACTCGTATGCCGTTTTATTTTTTTTTCAAAAATACAGTATAATAAGTTATAGAACACCTATCTATTTATGATTACATCTGGCAATAATGCCCGTAGCTTTTCAACTTCCTTCTCTGAAATAGGATTGTAACGGAGTGAAATTTCCTTGAGCTGTTTCATATTGCCTATTCCGTCAGACATATAAGATATTTTATTGTTGTCTAAGTTTAATATTTGTAAATTTGGCATCAATATCAAAGCATTAGGCAATTCGCGCAGTTTGTTTGCGCTCAAATCCAGCTCGTGCAAATCGCGTAATTGCGCAAATTCATCTGATACATAATGGATATTATTGCCCGAAAGCTTGAGTTTTTTGAGGGATACAATAGCAGATAGTGCGGTAGGCAAGGAGTCAATTTGATTATTACCTAAATCCAATTCTAAGAGGTTGTTGAAGCCCTGCAAGCCTTTAAAATACTTTAGGTAGTCCACTTTTGCATTATTGCTTATGTTCAATAACTTCAGGCTCTTGATTTGCGCAATAGATACTGGAATCTCTTTGAGTGTGTTAAAACTAATATCAAGCGTTTCTAATTCCTTTAAATCATCAAAGTTTTTAGGTAAATCACTAATTTCATTATGTGAAACATTAAGATTTTTAAGGTTTGCCAATTTCAGTATTTGGGAGGGCAAGTCTTTGATAGAATTTTCGCTTAAGTCTAAGCTCTGCAAATTGGCAAAACTCCCTATTCGCCCCGATAAATCTATCAGCTTATTGCCTGAAATATCCAATTCCACCAAATCGCGCATATTGCCAATAATACTAGGAAATTCGGCAAGTTCATTGCCTTTCAAGGTTAGATAACGCAGTTTTTTGAGCTTGCCTGCTTTTTGGTTTAGCTCTGTCAATTTATTGCCACTTAAGTCCAATCGTGTGAGGTTTATCAGTTCCCCTATATTGTCGCTAATATGTCTGAGCTTATTTCGGCGCAAGCTAAGTTCTTGCAACCGTTTTAACTGTGCTACTTCTGAAAGTACGTGTTCAATGTTTACAGCCGAGTCGCAGAGCAATTCTAACGAGGTAAGGCGTTGCAATTTGGCAAGCTCATTGGGCATATCCTTCATGGTACTCCAACCAATGCTCAATTCTCTCAAACTTTCTGAATCTACCAACAAGTTTAAAATACGAGAAAGGTCTAAACGTGCATTATCGTTGAGGGCGATCTTGCGCAGTTTTTTTACTTTTAGCACTTCCTTTGGAAGTGTCGTCAGTTTGTTCCAGCCCAAATAAAGCTCTTCCAAATTCTTAAACTTCTCGATCCCTGCAGGCAAGGTCAGCATATATTGCCATGTAAGGTCAAGTTTATAAACTGATTCTGGGTGTTCGAGAGCATTTTCCATAGAGAGGTAAAAAGTATCTTTTTGTGCTATGGCAAGGCTGGAAGTTCCAAAAAAAATAACTAAAAATAGCAGGCGAAAATTTATCATGGATAAGTAGGGAGTTGTTTAGCTTCGATGCGCATACATAACGTATGCTTATATTTGTTTCGAGTAAAGTTATGCACGCAAAGTAGTTAAAATATAGGAACTTTACTGTGTTCTCAAAAATATATATTTTTGA
>JAYTNK010000830.1:0-2123 GCA_043748375.1 Cytophagales bacterium | reverse complement strand
GAGCCTCAAGTCCTTACAGAAGCCAAAGCTGGAGGTGGCAATTATGATTCTTTGCGCAAAACAACTATCCAAGAGGAATTATTAGAAGAACAAGGCTATCTTTGTGCGTATTGTATGGGACGAATTAGTTTGGAATTAAACGAGCATTATCAACCCAAAATAGGTATAGAACATTTAAAATCCCAATACCTCTGCAAAGAAGAAGGCACACCTGAAGACATATTAAATTATAGCAATATGCTTGGCGTTTGTAATGGCAAGTCAGGGGAGTGTCTTCCCAATAAGCTAGAAGAATGTTTACATTGTGATAAAACTGTAGGAGGAAAAGCAGAAGGCAAAGTAAAACTAAGACGATTAAATCCGTTAGATGAAAGTTGTGAAAAACTACTCAAATACAACTTCAATGGCACTATACAAAGCATTGATGAGAATGAAGAGGTAGAATATGATTTGAATATAAATCTAAACTTGAACAATGAAAAATTGAAAGAAAATCGAAAAATTGCTTTTGATAAGGCTTGGGAGCAGTTTAAAAAAACGTACAAAAATAAAGAAAATTGGACAAAAAAGACCTTTCAAGCAGAAATTAACAAGCTGCAACAAACTGACAAAAACCACAAATACACCGCATATTGCCAATGCCTAATATATTTGTTTGAAAAGAAGAAGAAAGGAGTTATTTAGAATGACTACCATGCGCCTGTTCTTTTCGCCTTTTCAGGTGTTCTAAAAATGAATGGCAAATTTTAATTTTAACTCAAACTATCAATCATTCATTTTTTAGCCCGCCAAAAAGAACAAGGTTGGGGCGCGAAAGTGATAGACAATCTTTCGAAAGATTTGCGCTCAGAGTTTCCCGATATGAAAGGTATCTCTACCCGAAATCTGAAGTATATGCGTAAGTTTGCGGCTGAATATCAAGACTTTACATTTGTGCAACACAGCGTTGCACAATTAAGTTGGGGACACAATATCGTTTTGATGGACAAAATGAAAGACCAAGATAGGCGTATTTGGTATGCAGAAAAGGTAGTCGAGCATGGCTGGACACGCGATGTGATGGTGCATCAAATAGAAGCCAATGCACACAAGGTTTTTGGGGCATTGCCCCATAACTTTTCTGCTGTGTTGCCCTTAGCACAATCAGAAGCGGTAGCAAAACTGCTCAAAGATGAATATATTTTTGACTTCATAGCCCAAAATAAGGTTAGACTTGAACGCGAACTCGAAAATGATTTAGTACAAAATATGACTAAATTTTTGCTTGAGTTAGGCAAGGGCTTTGCTTTTGTGGGTAGGCAGTATCATGTAGAAGTAGGCGAGCAAGATTTTTACCTCGATTTGCTTTTTTATCACTTCAAACTCAAATGTTTTGTGGTACTCGAGCTAAAAATAGACGATTTCAAACCTGAATATGTAGGCAAGTTGAATTTCTATTTGTCTATAGTTGATGATTTGGTAAAAGACAGTAGAGACGCGCCAACAATAGGTTTGCTTTTGTGTAAAACTAAAAATGATGTGATTGTTGAATACGCATTGCAAAAACTGGATAGACCTATGGGTGTTGCTTCCTATCAACTCACTAAACAAGTACCTGATAATCTGAAAGATAGCTTGCCTACTGCGCAAGAACTGCAAAAAGTAATCAATCGAAAAACGACATGACGCGCCTGCACGACCTCCTAAAACAAGCCCTAAACAAATAAACCTCATGAAAAACATAGAAACCACCCAAGCATACCAACAATTCGTTGTGGAGATAAAGGCGCGTATTCGTCAAGCGCAATACGAGGCTATGAAAGCCGTAAACAAGGAACAACTGCAACTCTATTGGGATTTGGGCAAAATGATTGTCGAAAAACGGCAACAAACCCAATGGGAAAAAGCTGTGGTAGAACAAATCGCCAAAGACTTGCAAATAGAGTTTTCGCCTTTTCAGGTGTTCTAAAAATGAATGGCAAATTTTAATTTTAACTCAAACTATCCATCATTCATTTTTCGATATCTGAAAAGACAAAAATATACCTTCTGTATTATTTTTAGTGATAGCGCATTTGTCATGCTGAACGTAGTGAAGCATCTCGTTGTTGAATGAGGATTTGTGAACGAAAAACGGGATTTTT
>JAYTNK010000829.1:0-6476 GCA_043748375.1 Cytophagales bacterium | reverse complement strand
TCAAAAATCGTCAATCAAAAATCGCCAATTTTCTTACTCACTTGCTTCTAAACCCTTATCTCTCATCTTCACAAACGCTGTATAACGCCTATAGACTGCGATACTAAAACCAAACATAACAACCAATGTGCCTATCCATAATACGTTGATAAGTGGTTTTTCCATCGCTTTCAATACAATATAATCGCGTTGCCCAATATAAATTTCAAAAGTGAACTTGCCTGTTTCGGTATCTATTTTCTTGAGGGCTATTTTTAGACCAAGTTCAGGAATAACATCAGGCACAAGCGCAACTTGCCTGCCCCGCACCAAAAACAAAGGACGGGCATAATGCGCTTGATTTTTGCCCAATACCTTAAGTGTTGCTTGAAGTCCTATGTCTTCATTGGTGAGTGTTTCGCCCTTGCCTACGAAGCGTTTTAGCTCTTCCGTTTTGAGCGGTTTTCGCCCTTCGAAAACAGTAATCATATCATTGATGTAGAGCGTATCGCCCAATGAAACCGTTACATCTTCTTTCTTTGTCCATTGCTTTTCCTTGTCTGGGTCAGGAATAGAAGATACGTGTGTATAAATATCTGCCCCCCAATTTCGCACAATATCAGGCGAAGCCAACAGCCCGCCCATAGCTGGATTTACTTGCGCGCGTGGATAAAGCGAGAAGACTTGCCCTTGTGCGGTTCGATACTCAACCCTATAAAAAGTATTTTCAGGCAATATTTTTACGGTATCGCCCTGCTTAAAATACTGCTTATTTTCATACGAAATAGCTTCTGTAGCTATCGTTGTTTCGGGTTTATCGGTGGCTTGAAGGAGCGTTTTTTTAATATAGTGCGGATAGCCTTTGGCTTCTACATAATCACCTTTGTAGGTAACTTTATACTCACGCATATTGGTTGGCTCGTTGAACCAAAGCAATAAATTATCTTGGTTTTCAGTTTCAAACTTTCGTTTTTGTTCAAGCGTTTCTGCATTTTTGGGGTCAAAAATGAGCTTGCCTGAAAGGTTTTTAGAGATTACATTCGAATAACCTGACGAAAATAAAATGCCTAACAACATCATACCTATACCCATGTGTGATACTGCACCCCCCGCAAGTTTAAAGGTGTTTTTGCGCAATAACCCCGTCAAAATACTAAGATTAGCTACTATAGTATAAACAGAGGCTGTAAGCAAAATAATAAAAGGGAAGTTTTGCATACCACTTGCGGCTATCCATAAGCCAGAAATAAGCAAGGCAATAATAATAGGCAACGTAATAGCGCGTTGCAAAGAGGCTTTATCTATCTTTTGCCACCAAAAAAATTGCCCCGTACCTGACAACAAGGCTATCAATACCGAAGCCCAAAGCTGAAATTTTGTGTAGTGCGCTATTTGGTCAGCAGGCAAGCTCAAGGTTGATACAAAACCAAATACTTCAATGATTTTTCTAAAAACAGGAATAGATGTCGTGAAAATAATTTGAAAGGCAGACAAACACAACACAGTCGCACCCAAAAATATCCAAAATTCACGTGTATAAGCCGTAAGCTCTTGCTTTGTTTTAGGTATTTCTTTCCATCGGTAGGCAAGGGCAAAAATAGCTAATCCTACAAAAAACAAGTAATAAATCAATAACTGACCAGAAAGCCCTAAATCAGTAAACGAATGCACAGAAGCATTGCCCAAAATACCACTTCGGGTTAAAAATGTAGAATATAAGATAAGCAGGAAAGCACTGATAGTCAATATCATAGAGGCGGTAAGTGCCGTACTGCTTTTGTGATACGCTATTTTGGTATGAATACCCGCCACCAACACCAACCAAGGCACAAGCACTGCGTTTTCTACAGGATCCCAATTCCAATAGCCTCCAAAATTCAGTGTTTCATACGCCCAATAGCCACCCATAAGTATGCCTAAACCTAACACCGCACCCCCAACCAATGCCCATGGCAAAGCGGGGCGCACCCATTCTTTGTATTGGCGAAGCCATAAACCCGCCAAGCAATAGGCAAAAGGTATTAAAGTAAGCGCGAACCCTAAAAAAAGAGTTGGTGGGTGAATAACCATCCAATAATTTTGCAAAAGAGCATTCAAGCCACGTCCATCAGGTGGGACAAAATTTGGATTGTAAACCGAACTGCCCACTTGAAATACAGGTATTTCAGACATGGCATCTCGCAAAAGAATAAACGGGCTACTGCCAATTTTCAAATCAAATACGGAAACACCCAAAATCATAGACACCAAAAAGCCTTGCACGAGCATCACAATGGTCATCACAGAGCTTTCCCAAAAGCGGTTCGTAACAATGAGTATAACCGACAACAAGACGTGCCAAATCATCCATAACAAAAAGCTGCCCTCTTGTCCCTCCCAAAAACAGGAAATCATGTATTGCACAGGCAAGCTACTTGAGGAATGACTCCATGCATAATGGTATTCGTAATAACGCCCATGTATGATATAAAATAGGTCGAAGAATACCGTAAATAAGGCTATGCCGTGTATAGCAAATGCGGCTCGTGCAAAACGTTTCCAACGTAGTATAGCCTCAGAAGCTGTTTCAGTTGGCAGGTGAGTGGCTTGAAAGTAAGCAATAGCCGCCACCCACGCGCTCACAAATGCGGTGATGATGCTCAAGTGTCCAATATTGCCAAGTGTAGTATTTATCATAGCGTTGTTGTGCTTTGCGAATGTGCTTGTTTCACAAAGGCGGTCAAATATTTTTAAGGGTGCAAAAATACAAACTAATTGCGTAATGGTTTTGTTTATGACGGAAATAACTTTTCAACTACGTGTTTTATATATAAATACACATATAAATTAACTATTAAAAAAGTTTTCTATGTTTTTTATGCCCCAAACTTTTACAATCACAGCACCATCAGGCGTATAATTTGGATTTGAAGAAGAGAACAATCGGTCTATCAGCAAATTAAGTTCTTTTGCTTCTGAAAGTTGCGGTATGCGCCTTGCTTTTCGCTTTGCGAGGGCTTTTGCCAATACGTCAAAACGCTCCCAAGCGAGGGTAGTATTTTGGCTATTGTATTGTTGGAGAAGTTCTTGTAGAAGTTCATTGGCTGGCTCGTCTGCCCATTCGCTTGGTAGCCCTGTGATTTGTAACTTGCCTGCCTGCATAAGTGTAAAGCTAAGCCCTAAGCTACGCAAGTCCTCCTCAATTTCTATAATGGCTTGAAGGTCAGTTTGATTTAGCTCAATTACTATAGGGAATAATAGTTGCTGAGAGTGCGGTTGTGCTTTTTTGCGCGCATCTTGGAGGCGGTCATACCATATTCGTTCAAAAGCCGCTTGATAATCTATTATCATGAGTCCCGACTTGGTTGGGGTAACCAAATAGCGTTGTTGTAATAAGATAGCACTACGATTTTGAGAGGTAATATCTTCATCAAAGAGTTGCGTAATATTGGCATTGCTGGCAAAGGTCTGCCCTTCGAGTGGCGTGTTTGTTTCAGGAGTAGCTTGTTGCCATTTCGAGTACATAGTTTCCCAATTATTCAGGTTATGTTTTTCGCGAGTGGTGGGAGGCGTGTAACCTGATTTGAAGTCTGTTTGGTCAGGGGTTTTACGGTTTTCGTTAATGGCTTGTTGCGCAAATTGAGCAGGGTCAAAATTAGTGTCTGTGCCAAAGTCAAGTGCGCCTGCTAAGTGGTGAGTTTGCAAGGATTTGCGTACTGCGGCGTGCAAAATACCATAAACAGTTCGCTCATCATCAAATTTCACTTCGGTTTTGGTTGGGTGAATGTTAATGTCAATATGTATGGGGTCAATTTCGATGAATAACACGTAGAATGGGTGGCTGTCTTTGGGCAATAAACTTTCATACGCACTTGCGACTGCATGGTGCAGGTATGAGTGGCGAATATAACGATTATTGACAAAGAAAAACTGTTCGCCACGTGTTTTTTTAGCTTGTTCGGGTTTGCCTATATAGCCTTGCACGCATACAAAAGAGGTGTCGGCTTGGCAGGGGGCGAGTTGTTTTTGGTAGTTTTTCCCAAAAATATGTACGATTCTTTGGCTGAGCTTGCCTGCAGGCAAGCTGTAAATTTCTACATCTTGGTTAAAGAAATCGAAGGCTACGTTTGGGTGTGCAAGAGCGATTCGCTGAAATTCGTCCATAATATGGCGTACCTCTACTTGGTTGGTTTTGAGGAAGTTGCGACGAGCAGGCACGTTAAAAAATAAGTTTTTAACGGTTATGGTAGTGCCATTATTGGCGGTTACGCTTTCTTGTTTTTGCAGGCGAGATGCTTCTATATATAAGTGTGTTCCTAATTCATCTACGGCGCGTTTGGTTTTAACTTCCATTTGTGCAATAGCGGCAATAGAGGCAAGTGCTTCACCTCGAAAGCCCATTGTGCGGATATTAAACAAGTCTTCTGGGTTCTTTATTTTGGAGGTCGCGTGCCTTTCGAGGCTAAGGCGTGCATCTGTTTCCGACATACCTATTCCATCATCTATTACTTGTACAAGTTCCTTGCCTGCCTCGCGTATCACCAGCCGAATATAGGTTGCGTGTGCGTCAATAGCGTTTTCCAACAATTCTTTCACGATGGAGGCGGGGCGTTGTACTACCTCGCCTGCGGCTATTTGGTTGGCGAGAGAGTCGGGAAGAAGTTGAATAATATCATGCATGGTGCAAATATACTTTTTTTTTCTATTTTTGCTTAAAATAAAATACAGTCAGCATGAAAAAAATTAGCTTATTCATTTTTTTGCAACTCGCCTGCCTAAACCTATACGCACAACAATATCAACGTGCGTTTACTTTTCGTGATGTAGATACAGGCGAGCAAACACGTTTGGAGATAGGTGACAAAGTATTGATGTTATTTGACTATGTGTATTGCGCCAAAAATTTTAATAAAATAACTACAAAAATCTTAACGGCGCAAGATTTTTCGCAAAGCAATATATTGCAAGGCAAGGCGCGTATTTTACGTATTACCGACAGTAGTTTGGTTTTTACAGACGGTAGTCATACGCCTTTGGCTGCCTTGCGTAGCCTGAAAAAACTTACTTTTGCGAAACAAGTGGCGCGAAGTTTAGGCATACGTACAGACCGAATACCCGTAACGCAATTAACCGTTGTTAGGTTTGCGCCCAATATTTTAGAAAAAAATATAGTAGAAAAGCCTGCTGTAGAGGGCGTAGAGGTTAATACACCTCTTATTGTTACACCCAATGCAACTACAGCAAGGATTTATAAAGACATCTTGCCTGCCCATCTGCGGAGGGGCGATAAAGTGTTATTGGGTTATAAGGCTGACTATTATGCAAAAAACCCGAAGAATATCAATGCGTACGTACTCAATCCGCGCAAGCCAAAATACGGCAGGATATTTTATGGCAAAGAACGTATTTTGCATATAACAGACTCAAGTTTGATTTTTGCCGATGGTACACACGCTCATTTTAATTCATTGCTTGTTGTGCGCAAACTTAGTTTTGGAAAAAGGGTTTTGCGCACTATTGGAACAATAACAGGTGGTTTTTTAGTTTTTTATGGCTCTCTTGCAGTAGTAGCGGGAATAGTGGTAGCACTTATTGCGCCTGAGGCTATTATCGTGAGTCTTTTTGGTACGTTTGTAGGTATAGGTGGCAATGAATTGATAATCAATAACAATAATAGAGTGAAGCGAAAACACGTTTTGCAAAAATAGATTGCTTGTAAAAGTATTTTTATAACCGTTCTCTCTCTCTCAAAAATTTGAGAGAGGAAAAAGGTAGTTTTGCAAGAAGTCTATTCAATAGTTTTTTTATGCACTTTTACAGATAGGGCAAAGAAAGTTGCCTCATCGTTTACTTGTTTGTATTGCACACTTAATGGGTTTTCTGAAGTAAGTGCGACATGGATAAGTCCAATGCCTGCGCCTTTACTACGCTCATGAGAGGGGCCGCTTCTTTTCTCACGTTTATATTCGCGGAGTGCCTCGCGATCCATAGAGTTAATAAGGTCGCAACTTTCGGCAAGGTCTTGAATATAGGCATTATCTACCAAGTTTCCACAAGCAAACGTGTAATGTTCGCTTGCTTCTGTGATGAGTATGGTGCCTACGCTCTCCTCACGTGTACCAATAGTTTTTTTCTCTGCTGAATAGTAGAGAATATTTTGAGCCAATTCCATAAAAATAGCAAATAACTTACGGCTTGCGCGAGGATTATCGGCAAATTTATCTCGGATATCGCGACTAAGTTCTGCCATGATGATATCGGTAATAGGTCCCTTATAGGAGATAAGCACTTGCTTATTGCTGATAAAGGTGTAATAGTCAAACAAGTTCAATTCGGTTTCCATATATTGTGGGAGTTTAGCACGCACAATTTAGCACCATTTTTTGAAATAAAAAAAATTTTTTTTATTATTGGGCTATTTAGAACAAAATTTGCTAATTTAGCCCACATGGACTGCTCGCTTGCTTATTTTTGGTGGGGTTAGCTATTTAAACTATTTTTTTATGTCAAAACAACTT
>JAYTNK010000828.1:0-4935 GCA_043748375.1 Cytophagales bacterium | reverse complement strand
GCAAAAATGAAGTAGCAAAACTATGTGATTACAATAGACTTTTTGCGAAAGTGTTTTTTAGAAGCCTCACACCCTGCCTCTCTCCATTTTGAGAGAGGGAAAAGGTACTTTCGCAAGAAGTCTAATAAACAAATATTTTCTGACCTCGATTATGAGCAGGCAGGCAAGTTCGGAACTTGCCTGCCAAAACTCCGTAACGAATAATAGAACCCTCAAAAAACAATCGTATGCCCTTGCAAATCCCATCGTTCTTTTAGCTTGCCTTCGTTTTGGAGTTCAAAGAAAAGGACGGTTTCAGGAGGCAATCGCTTATCCAAATCTCCTAAGTCCCACACCCCGTTATTGTTGTCATCAAGCAAAACGCGTATTTTGTAGATGCCTGCAGGCAAGTATTTGAAATCGAAGCGTTTAGCGTTTTTGACCTCGCCTAACATCTCTTGTTTGTCGTTCAACAATTGCAGCCAGAACGCTTGTTTATCCGTTCTAATGTTTCCACTGATGCTTCCATAATCCGTTACTTTCTTCAAAAGAATGCTTTGACGTATTTTTTTTGAGGAGTCGCCCTTCGTGCCAATAAACGTTCCGCTGTCGGCAAGAATGGTTAAACGTTCTCGGAAGAACGGTTTGCGTTGTATGGTGAGGACGGTTTTGGACGCATTCCAGCGTGCATGACGCAAGGTGTCAGTTTGGCAAAGTGGGACAAGCCGAAGCGTATCGTTATCGACTTGTGCTTTTATCCGTTCCAAGAACGCTTGCGCGACAGGTTGTTCGAACACAAAATCCATGAGAACTTCGTCCTCGAATCCGTCTTTTTTATGACTTCGAATGGTTACAGCGAGCGGAACAGGTTTTACTTTTTTGCGTATGTCAGGCAGTTTGAACGCAATACTTGCCTGCGTTTTTTGGATATTGCCTAAGCTGTCGGTGGCTTGTAAATCTATTTTGATACTATCTTTCAAAACGTTGGGATTGTAAAAGCGGACTGTTTTGTTGTCCACGTTCAGGGTATAGGGCAGATTTTCTTTATTGGGGAAGCTTGCCTGTACGTCCTTTAGATATTCATTCCAAACAATTTCATATTCTTGCCCTATTGCTCTGCTTTTTTGAATTTCAGGAGGTGTTTTATCGTCTTTGAGCAAGCGGAAAGTAATTTTATTGGTGTCGGGCAATGTTATGACTTGAGGCAAAAAACCAATAGGTTCATTGGGTTGGAACGAGAAACTTTGGTCTGTATCTTGGAACGCATAAACGCGATATGCGCCATCTTTCAAGTTTGTGACCTTAAATTTGCCGTTCTCATCCGTCTGTGTAAAATAATAAGGGGCGTTCTTGCGTATAACAAGCGTGTCGTCTGTTCTGTAAAGCGCGATTAAGGCGTTCTTGGCGGGTATGTTTGTCATGAGCGTGCGCACTACTCCTGCTACTTCCAACGAATCGACAAACGAGCCTGTGCTGAAAGCTATTTTGAGTGGAAGGCGTTTAAGCGTGTCTGTTATAGCTACATTACCCTCTGTAATATCAACAATGCCGTTTCTAAAATTTAAGCTATAGGTTGTATTTTGGCGCAAAGGCTCTTTCAGTCGAAGCTCAAGTCGGTTGCGAATAATTTTGGGCGTGTATTCTTTAATAGGTGGCGCTATCAATAGGGCTTGTTGCAAGTTTTTCTCAGCAATCCACTCGTTAAATTGCAATATAATCACATTGCCTGTATAATTCACGCTCTGATGGCGCGGAATTGCCTGCACGATATAAGGCGCGAGGGTGTCTTTTGGGCCTCCTTGAGGGTTTGATTTATTGGCGCAATTATTAAAATTAAACGCAAATGACAATAAAATTAAACTTAATAGAATAAAACGCATGGTTATTTTTTTATGCAAAATTAGCTGTAAAAATACAATCTTTATGCAAAACTACGTTTTGATACTATGAAAACTACATTTACCCTCTTGGCTTATCTGCCCGTTCTTTTATTCACCTCGAATTTTATATTTTTTATGGTGATATTCAAGGTTGTTTTAGAATTGCCACTCTCTCTGGCATTGCTATATACTATGGGTGCTACTACGTTAAATGCCTTGTTCCTCATGGCAGCCTATCAAAAAAACTACCTTATACTCGAATGTGATGCCACACATTTGAGCATACGTTATCTTATTGGGCGTAGCAAGTTGGTTATTCCGCTCAAAGATATTTTGACATGGGAAATAAAGGAAAAGCAAATAAAAAGCAATAAGTTTCAAGTAATAACCCTACGATATACAAGTGTAGGGGTAGGATTAAGATCTGTAGAACTAAGAAAAGATCTTAGCGGTTTTTTTATAGCCAATATGCCTCCTTTTTTTGAATATGTTCAAAATACATATAAAAATGCACTGCTGAAAAACTAAAAAATGAATGAATTTGAGCCAAATCTGTATGAATTATTAGAAAATGCAGTAACGCGTTATGAAAACCCTGCTTTTATAACTGAAGACCCTATTTGTGTGCCGCACAGTTTCAGTGGTAGGCAAGACAAAGAAATCAGCGCGTTTTTTGCCGCTATATTGGCTTGGGGAAATCGCACTACGATTATTAAAAAAAGTAAGGAATTGATGCAACTTATGGGTAACACGCCTCATGAGTTTGTATTGCATCATAGCGACCAAGACTTAAAAGGCCTGCTTTCATTCAAGCACCGCACTTTTCAAACTACAGATTTATTGTATTTTGTGGATTTTCTGAAACGGCATTATAACCAAGCTGACACGCTTGAAACTGCCTTTTCCTTGCACTTGCCTGCCAATGCTACAGACGTAGGCAAGGCGTTGATAGGCTTCGAAACCTACTTCTCAAGTGCCTCTTATTTCCCCGAACGTACTCGCAAACATATTAGCTCGCCTGCCCGCACCTCTGCCTGCAAGCGATTGAATATGTTTTTGCGTTGGATGACGCGCTCTGCCGAAAAAGGCGTGGATTTTGGTTTATGGCAAACTATCAGCCCAGCGTTATTAGTTTGTCCATGTGATGTCCATGTAGCACGTGTGGCAAGGGCATTTTCGCTCATTACCCGCAAACCTACCGATTGGCAAACCGCCTTGGAATTGACGCAAAATTTGCGCCTATTTGATGCCAAAGACCCTGTAAAATATGATTTTGCGCTGTTTGGAATAGGGCGATATGAAGGCGTTGTGTAGTGTAAAAACCCGCTGATAGGATAAAGTACTTGGTAGGCAAGTGGTAGGTTATGATTTACGCCCTTGCCTGCCTGCTTTGGCAAGTTAAGTACTAAAAATAATGCTTCTTAGAAAGTTATTGCCTTCTGTATTATTTTTAGTGATAGCGCATTTGTCATGCTGAACGTAGTGAAGCATCTCGTTGTTGAATAACGATTTGTGAACGAAAAACAAGATGTTGAGCTTCGCTCAAAATGACAAACTTCTCTTTTCACTTAAAAAAATACAGAAGGAGTTATTGTGGAAACTACCAAAAAATATGAGCAGTCATGCTGTAAAAATTTGTTTTTCAGGCTTTTGTGTAATAACTTTCGAAAATCTAAAAGTTATTATGGGCTAACTAATTTTTTGATACCTTCTATCAAGCGCGCTTCTTCGCCATCTTCGGCATACAGCGCGTCTAATTTGATAAGGTCTTTATGAGATTCCAAGATGCCTGAACTTTGTAGGTATCGTTCTACAGTGGTGTCTGTACCTGACCAGTTATTTTTAGCAACCGTGATGCCAATTCGATTGGTGTAGGTAAGCATTTTTTTGGTCATTTGAATCATTTTTTCACCTGTATTTTCCCAGTCGTCTCCGTCTGTGCCATGAAAAATATAAATATTATAATCTTTAGCTAATCCCTCTTCTTGCACAATCTTATCGACCAATTCATACGCAGGGTAAATATTCGTGCCACCTGCGACAGAGGATTGATAATAGGTATAAAAATCAGGTACTTCTTTTGCCTCTGTGTCGTGTAGAATAAAACGGCTCATTACCTTGTTTTTGAATTGATACATGAGCCATGCATAAATAAACAAGTGTTGCGTACTAATAACTTCAGTAGGTTTTCCTTGCATCGAACCCGAATAATCGCGTAGAAAAAAAACGACAGCTTGTGATTCATAGTCTTTTTCAGGCGATAACACACGATATACTTTGTCTTTGGGGTTTATAAGGAGGTTTTCAGTATTTATGTCCTCGCCTGCCTGAATAGTACCGAGCAGGATATTGGATTGGACAATCCGTTTCATGGTGGCTTTCAAGTCCAATAATTGCCCAAAACCTCGATTGATGTCGGTAAGGTCGTATAATATTTTGGTAAGAGAAGGTTTTTTGCCTTTGTCTTTGAGATTGGGTAGGTCAAATTTTTCGGTTAAGATACGTCCTAAATCAAAGGCTTGCGCTATTACTTCATGTTCGCCACCTTGTCCTTGCCCTGCGCCATCAGCTTCGCCCTTTTTCCCTTGTTGTTGGGCGGGTTGTTCGCCCACTACTTCGCCTACTTCGCCCTTGCCTACACCGCCTGTTTGGTCGTCTTCATCAGGAGAGTCGCCATGATAAAACTTAGTTTCAACTGTAGTAGGTACGATAATAATTTCTTGTTTGTTTTTTTCGCTTGGCTTTACGAGCTTGCCGAGGCGTATACGGCGTGGAAATCCGTCTTTTTCTCTTTGTTTATCTTTTTCCAACAATTCATCGAGCGTTTGCAAACCCATGTAATAAGGGGCTTGTGGCACGTGCATACGTAACAAAACTTCCCAATCGCCTTTGTCATAAAAACCTTCTGTATTAGCCTTGAGCGGTTTTTGGGTAGGCAAGGTGTGTTCAAATGTGCCTTGCAATTCGTGTTGTATGATAGCCTCTTGTTCAGGCGTAATACCTTGAGCGGTGAGGCGGGCGATGTATTGCTGGAGGTTCATACAGAAGAAACGCTATGTAGTTTGAAAAGTTATAC
>JAYTNK010000827.1:0-4308 GCA_043748375.1 Cytophagales bacterium | reverse complement strand
TCGTAGTTTTCCATTACCATCTAAAGAAACGTTTTCAGGACGATTGGTATAATTCTGGAATTCAGCATTGCCCCAACCGCCTGCGCCTAAGTCGAACGCCCATTTGGTGGGATCAGGTGCAGCATTAGCCGCGCCATTAAATTCATCACTCCAAACCAATTCCCAACTTCTTTCAGGTAAGGTTTGTACGGCATCTATTTGACAACCACTCACAAAGATTGCGGCGCAAAAAGTAGCTGTCGCGACAAGTATATTTTTTATTCTAAACATATTCATGAGAAAGATTTTAGTTGTTAAACTGTTATTTTGATAGTGTAATAAGCACCTTGCCTGCCCGCTAAGTAGTACAAAACACCTTGCCTACCCACCCCGACAGGCAAGATGCCTGTGTTACAATGAACTTCTCCATTTTGGAGAGAAGTCTATTGAACTTTCAAAGACACATTGTCTATAAAGATAGTACCCGTTGTTGGTGGTCCACCACCTACTAGTTCTATCAAAAGAGATAAACCGCCTGCCACATTAGCCGCACCTGCGGGTGTTGTAAAGGTTAAAGTTTTTGTTGCCCAAGTACTTGGTACATTTCCCTCTCCACCTATGAGTTCGTGTCTTGTTGCACCTTGACCAGAACCTTCGGCTGCTTCGGAAAATGCGGCAGCTTTCAATACAGCACCATTGGCAACAGGGTCAGCGACATCGGCTCGTATATCAAACTTTACTACATACGTAGTATTAGGTAGAATAACGCCCACCCCAAAACGTGTTTGCTTGATAGCAGGGTTAGCTGCTGGAGCAGTTTTTATGCGTGCAGAGTTAGTTCCTCCATTGTTTACATTGGTTACAATCGTAGAAGACGTGCCTCCCTGATTCACTATGAGTTCCCAGCATCCAGCATTAGCTTCAAAACCACTATCCTTGATGAACTCACCTCCTGTAGGAGTTGGGCAACCACCGCCTCCACCACCTTTATGGAAGTAAATGTTATCTATGAAAATATCGCCACTTGCTGGTGCGCCACCATTATCAAATTTGAATTGACCTACACTGCTTAAATTAACTCCTGCAAATGATGTCAAGGGAATATCCACACTGTTCCAACCAGCCGTAGGCACATTGAGTATAAAAGGTGCTTCAGCACCACCAATGTTTATAAGAAATACGCGCAAGGTAGTGGCATTGACAGAATAGTAGTCAAGGTGTAGGGAGGTATAAGCAGAAACGTTTTGCGGATTTGTTGCAGGTGGAGATGCGCCTATATGAATACCTTGATAATTGAAATTGGCATAACGTAAAGTATTATTGCCTACGATAGGGGTTTGCGTTACAACTGTAGATTGCCCCCAACCAGGGTTAAAATCTGTGCCTGCCACATTCGTATAAGTATCGCTGAAAATAGAAAGGACATCAGCGGCAGGTTTTGTAGGTACAGGTGCAGCAGTAGTAGGCACTACAGCACTTCTCCAAAAATAAATATTATCTAAGAAAATATCTCCGTTACCATCAAATTTAAATTGACCTACATTAGCTAAATTAACAGGCGCAAATGCTGTTAGAGGAATATCTATACTATTCCAGCCAGCTGTAGGCACATTCAGCGTGTAAGGTACTTCAGCACCACCTTGATTTATAAGAAACACCTTCAAAGAAGTAGAGTTGGTACTGTAGTAATCAAGGTGCAAAGAGTTGTATAAGGCTACATTTTGCGGACTCCCTATTTGTAAACCTTGATAATTTAAATTTGAATAACGCAACGTGGTATTGCCTGCAATAAGTGGCTGTGTTACGGCTGTATTTTGTCCCCAATTAGGGTTGAAATCGCTACCGCCCACATTGGTGTAGGTATTACTAAAAATAGAAATAACATCAGTAGCAGGTTTTGTAGGTACGGGTGCCGCAACTGGAGGTACTACAGGATTGCGGTAAAAATACACGTTATCCATATACAAATTAGGCAATGAACCTGAAAGTACCATTTGTGCAAGTTTTGTACGAGAAGTTAGCCCTGTAAAAGCCGATAGCGGTATATCCAAACTTACCCAGTTGTTAGAAGCTAACGTAGGGGCAGTAACCGTGATTTCGTGCTGTTTGTCGTCTCCACCACCCGCAGCATTATTTGCGCCAAAATCCACCAACAATACTTTGAAGTTATTGACACCATCAGTAGGGTTAGGAGTCCAAATATCCATGTGGAAGATGCTCATACCTGATGCATTTATAAGAGGATTGGTAAACTCAATGCCTACAAAATTTAGGCTACGATAGCGTATCACATCATCAGCTTGTACTTTGATAAAGAAATTATCAGCCGTAGAAAACTGCCAACGGGTATTCCAAGTGGATACAGGTACGTTTGTGTAGGCGTTGCTGTAAAGTGAAATGACATCCACCGCTTCTCTCGCTGGAGGGGTAGGTGCGGCTACCATAGGCATCACGGGACTTCCTGTAGAGGTAAGTACTAAAGAGCCTGTAGCCGTTTGCCCGCCCAATTTGGCAGTAATGGTCGTAGTGCCTGCTTCTATAACAGATACTACCCCTTTGCCATCTACCCCAGCTATAGTTGTGTTAGAAGAGCTAAATATGAAGTATGAAGGCGATATATTAACAGATTGATTTACGCCTGTAGGCAAGGTTACGCTTGCTTTAAATCCATCAAGAGCTATTTTATCTCCTGTTTCACCATTGTTAATGGTCTTGTTTTGACCGTCTGAAATAATACCCGTTAGGTTAGTGATATCGCCCAATTTTTCAAAACGAACTTCATCAATCCAAAAAGAGTAACCTTTACCACTTTCTGGACCTGTGGCATAGTACAATAAGCCTTTTTCAGCCACTAATTTTGCGGCATCAGGAATAGGGATAATCACTTTTTTCCACGTGCTATTCACAGATATTCCGTTCATAGTAACTACAAACTTATTTTCCCCTAAGTCGTTGCCAAAACCGATTTCACTCACGGTAGCGCCTTGTGTAGCCTTTATATAAAAGGTAAGGGCATTGTAACCTGATAGATTTCTGCCTATTTTACTAAAAAACACACCGCCTGCATAAGAACCGTTAGGGCTGTTGGCATCTGGTACGTCAAATCGCATAGACTGTCGAGTGCCGTTATAACTTACTTGGTTATCGACATTGAAAGCTTTTACATCTGAACCGCCAAAGGCAGCATAAGCCAAATCGCCTGTGAAGTCGTCAATAAACACTTCGGCAGTATTGGGAAAAGAAAGGGGTTGCAAATCCTCTATTTTCCTTGTTTCGCAGCCTAGGATTATCAGTAATCCTACAAGGGCGAATTTTATATTGAAAATTGATTTTTTATTTTTCATGATAAAAGTTTTTTTTGTATTTTCAATTATCAACTCTAAGTAGTAGCCGAAAGTTTTTTATATGCTGTCCTTAGAGTTGTTTTTTTATATTTTTTTACTTTTCCCCACCCCTTCTCCAAAATGGAAGGAGGAAGGAGGCAGGAAAGGATGTTTTAATGACCAATGTTTATTTGGATATAAGTGCGTATTTCCCACTCATTACCATTAGAGAAACCTATGGCGTTAGGGTCAGGCACGAAATTACCTGCGGCATTGATAGCTTCTACAGGTGAATATCTGTTTGAATATTTATTCAAGGTACGATAAGTAGCTCTCATGCCTATTTTAGTGCCAGGTAGTAAAAGCCAGTCGGGTTTACCTATTTCTGTAGAAATATCACCAATTAACTGCACAGGGAAGGTAAGGTTAAAATCACGATGGTAATCAAAAGGACCCCAATCATTAAATTTAGCAACACCCATGAACTTTAGTTTATTGTAAATAGTGCGTACATCAAATCCAAAGCGATTGATGGTTCGTTTATCGCTACCATTTGCCTGTCCATTGCCCGCATACAGGTTTGCAATAATACCAAACTTAGGCGTTATTTTGGAAATTATTCTTATATTAGTTTCCCATAAATCTTGTGCAGGAGCTGAACCAGGAAATACAAAGGTTGTTCTGCCATTTCCTAAAATACCAATCGCCGCATCTTGAATGGTAGGCAAGTGGCGATACACCACGTTCGCACTTATGGCAAACTTTGCATCTTCTGCACGGTCGTTATCCCAGTCATACATCCATGTAGCGGGTGTAGGGTCGTAGGTAAGCAATAACTCCCCTCCTACTGTTTCGCGGTTGCTTCTCACTGAAAAAGGATCGTCTAGGATATTCCTTGCACGTGCAGGGGTCAGTCCAGTAGCAGCAACGGGTCCTTCTATAGGTTTTTGGTACAAGAAGTTGGGCGCGATTTGGAACTTGCCTACGCTTACTGTAAATCCACTCA
>JAYTNK010000826.1:0-4226 GCA_043748375.1 Cytophagales bacterium | reverse complement strand
TGTACCTGATGGTAAACCAGGCGGACACTCGCCATTCATGCGCAAAATGCTCGAAATTATGCGCAGTGAAGGCGGTAACGATGGTATCTTAACATTTGGTGAAATTAAAGCCCACATTGACGGCACAAAACCAACACCACACTTCGGCGAACTTGATTCAAACGAACCAGGTAGCGATTTTATTTTTATTAAAAAATAAAAACCCAATAAAGTACAAAGTATAAAAGCGAGGCTATAGCCTCGCTTTTATTATACTAAAAACTTGCTAAAAACCAATCATACCCAAATTTTATCATTAGACTCATAACCACCAATAAAAAGAAGAGGCGTACAAAGGCGTTACCCTTTAATACCGCAAGCCGACTACCGCAATACGAACCTGCTACATTGCAGACCAACATAGGCAAAGCTATTTGGAAATCTACAAAACCTTTCAGCAAAAAGAATACTAAAGAGGCAATGTCTGCCATCGCGTTCACAAATTTGGAAATGCCTGAACCACGCAAAAAGCTGAATTTTAGCCAAACAACGAATCCAAAAACTAATAAAGTCCCCGTACCAGGTCCAATAAAGCCATTGTAAAAGCCCATCAAAGAGCCTAATAGCAAGCTGTTCCACAAAAGTAGTTTATTTTCTTGAGGGTCGTTTTCCTCTTGCCCCAACGATTTATTGAAAAACGTATAAAGCATAAGCAAAAACATAACGACCAACATAATAGGCTTTAGTAGATTGGCAGGCAAGTTGCTCGCAAATAATGCCCCAACATAAGCACATACAGACGCACCAATGCCTGCACTACAGACTACGCGCCAAGGAATAACGACCTTGCGCGAATATTGATAGCCAGCCACAAGCGTACCTACAAAAGAGGCAGTCCGATTTGTGCCTATGACCATCGAAACAGGCATTTGTGGGAAAAGTATAAACATGGCTGGCACTTGAACGAGTCCACCACCGCCTACTACAGCATCTATAAATCCAGCAAAAAAAGCAAATATACTTGCTAATAAAATTAAATAATCCATTAAGAGTAGCTTGCTTTTAATATGTGCGAAGGTACTACATAAAAGCCTCTTAAACAAAGTGTTTATGTAATTAACTAAGGAAGCGAAGCACCTCGATGGTACACACATCTTATTTTTGGTTGTCTGACAATTTTCCGCCTTTTCAGGTGTTCTAAAAATGAATGGCAAATTTTAATTTTAACTCAAACTATCCATCATTCATTTTTCGACACCTGAAAAACCAAGCGTAGGTTATACTTTTCATAAAAAAAGAAATGGTTCTTAGAAAATTATTGTGAGGTTATCCACATTCAGTTAGCCGCCTAAAGGCGCAGAAAAACAGTTTTTTTTCATAATAAACTGATTATCAATTATTTATAATTAAAAACATTTCCCAACATATTCTTAGCAAAGAACCATGTATATTTTTAAAAACCAAAAATATGGGCTTTATTTTGATGATGACATTACAAAATAGTAGTTTTGCTTAAGAGTTATGTTTATTGAAAACTCAAAAAAATAGCCTATATTTGCAGAATAACTTTCTTATTTTAACCATGCAGAATTTTTGGAAAAATGCCCTTATAGCATTTGTTGCGGGACTTGTAGGCGCGTACACCTACCAACTAATCATAGCCAAATCAACACCCCAACCTTCCGAAATAGCTTTTCAGGAAGAAGCAATACGCGGAACATTCGTTAAAAAAGGAGAAAGTGCCTTGACTACAGGTGGCGATTTTATTCAAGCCTCTGCCCTTAGCACGCCCAGCGTAGTGTTTATCAAAACTACCGTAAACGGCAGAGAGAATTTAGACCTTTTCGAATTGTATTTTGGAGGGGGTGGAAGGCAACAATCAGGTTCGGGTTCAGGCGTTATTTTTACAGCTGACGGATATATTGTTACCAACAACCACGTGATAGACGGCGCAGACAAAATAGAGGTTATCCACCAAAAAAAGTCTTACGAAGCCAAAGTTATAGGCACAGACCCTTCAGCCGACCTTGCTATCATCAAAATAGAAGCAAAAACCTTGCCTGCCATCAAGCGCGGAAGTGCCAAAGATTTGCAGGTAGGCGAGTGGGTTATTGCTGTAGGAAATCCGTTTAACCTTACCTCTACAGTTACTGCAGGCATCGTAAGCGCGAAAGGACGGAATATAGACTTATTGGGTGGGCAATTTCCACTTGAATCATTCATTCAAACAGATGCCGCCATCAATCCAGGCAATAGTGGTGGCGCATTAGTGAACGCTAAAGGCGAATTAGTAGGTATAAACACCGCTATTTTATCGCGCACAGGCTCTTATACGGGTTATGGCTTTGCCGTACCTATAGATGTGGTAGGCAAGATTTTTAATGATATTATTCAGTATGGCGAAGTTCAAAAAGGCTTTAGCGGACTTACAGTGGCTGATATTGACAACAAACGTGTAGAGGACTTTAATCTTTCTATAGACAAGTATGATGGTGTAGTAGTACTCGACGTACAACCCAATAGCCATGCTGAAAAAGCAGGTGTAAAAGCAGGCGATATTATCCTAAAAATGAATAATAATGTCATTGCAGGCAAGAGTGGATTTGATGAAGTAATGAGTTATTATCGCCCAGGCGAAAAATTGAATATTACCTATCAACGAGGGAAACAAACACAAGAAGCTGCTATTACACTTACCAATCGCGAAGGAACTACTACTATTTTGAAAAGTGAACAATATAGCTCGACTAAATTAGGCGCAGACCTCGAACCGCTTTCAAAGGTGGAAAAAGAAAAAATGGGCTTGGAAGATGGTATTCGAGTACTGAAAATAAAACGGGGCATATTGGCAAACATGGGTATGCAAGAAGGCTTTATCATTACTTCTATCAATAAACTCCCTGTAAAGACTGCCGAAGAAATAGAACGGATATTGAGCAATACAACAGGTCGAATTTACATTAGTGGTATTACCAAAAATGGTCAGCGCGGATATTATGAGTTTTATTCGCAAAGATAGAGTTTTTGGCAGGCAAGTTGTGAACTTGCCTGCCAAATGCTAACCGTATTTTTAGAATCCCTGAAAGGGAGAAAGACTAAACCCACAGAGCATTTAAATACTTTGTGGGTTTTTGGCGATTTTATAAAAATTGTTTTAAAATGTTTTCCCTTGCAAGCTGGTAAGTTCCGTACTAATTTCCCAAAGTTTTATAGCTTTTTCTTGGCTCTGTGCATCAGCAGAGGTAGTACTTGGTTTAGATTTATCAAAGTATAGTCCATTATATTGCGCCGCTTCGTCTTGTGTTGCCAAATATATCATGGTTTTCGCTCCTTGTTCGGGTGTAAGAAACATAGCTCTGCCGAGCATAAAGGCAAACTTTACAAAACTATTCGCATTTTTAGCAAAATTAGTGCCGACTACACCTGGGTGTAGGCTGTTGGTAACGAGGTTTGTGCCTTTAAGCCTTTTGGCTAATTCATTGGTGAACAATACGTTGCATAGTTTTGATAGCGCGTAAGCCTTAAGGCTATTATAACCTTTTTCAGCTTGGAGGTTGGTAAAATCAATGTGCGCCATGCGGTGTGCATCAGAGGAAACATTAACAATACGCCCTTCGGAGCTTGCGAGAAGTTGGTCTTTCAATAAATTGGTAAGAATAAAATAGCCGAGATGATTCACTGCAAAGGTCATTTCTAAGCCTTCTGCGGTAGTTTCTCGATTATTAGCGATAAAGCCTGCGTTATTTACCAATACATCGATGCAGTCATATCGAGAAGCGATTTGTTTTGCTACCTCGTGTATTTGGCTCTGCACACTAAAATCGCACAAAAACACCTCCACATTCGTGTTATTCGTCTTGGCTATGATTGTTTGGCGAGCTTTTTCAGCTTTTTCGGCATTTCGGCATACCAAGCCGACAGTTGCACCGTTGCTTGCGAAATCGAGCGCAGTAACGTATCCTATCCCAGAGTTAGCCCCTGTTACGAGGCAAGTTTTCATTTTCATATTGCTATGTATCAAAGCGCAAATATAAATAGGTTTATCGGTTTATGCAAAAGCTATTCGTATAAGTAATAAGTATTAAGTAAATTGGTAGTTTTATGCTCATAAAATATTGATTATTAGCATTTTACAATTTTAATTTTTTTAATAACGTGATAAATTCCTTGATAAACGCATAAAACACTATCTTTGCGGTGTTAAAATTATGAAAAATACTATTTTATCTCAAATATTTAGCGCACAG
>JAYTNK010000825.1:0-3040 GCA_043748375.1 Cytophagales bacterium | reverse complement strand
ACTTCTCAAGCTGGCACTTATTTGAAAAATAGTAGACAAATCGCTACCTGCAGGCAAGGCATTATCATAATCTGCATGGCTAAAAATTTGAATAGCTGATATACTTTCTTCAGAACCTCTATCACCTGGTGGGAGAGGACTGCAAGCCATTAGGCTTTGCCCAAAACCAATATGTGTAGGAATATGAGTGCCATAATACTCAACTTCAGCCCGCAACCAACAAAAATAATTTCGATGATGAATAGGTTGTTGATTATATACATCTTGTGTACTTCTCACAGTATCAGCACGATACGACACAGAAGTTAAGCCATTGACATTGAAAAAGGGCTTTGTGCCTTTTCCTCTTTCTCCACAACAACTATCCATACAACATTGTGTAAGAAAACTTGGCAGGAAAGTAATAACTAAGAAAAAGGCTGCGAATTTGAGTGATACATGTTTCATGTAAGGTAAGTTTTATTGAAAAATGATTTCGGGCGTTTGGATAGTGTATCTTTCTCCGTTGGTTTGGGTGTATTCTATCCTAAAAGTATGCTTTTTGGAAACTGTAGGAGCTTTGCTTAGGCGTAGGCAAGCATCATAAAAAGCATGGGGGCTTGTAGCCAAAAAAGCAGATAGGGCTTTATAGTCTTGGCTACTAAAAGACAGTCCAGAAGTTTCACTTCTCAAGCTGGCACTTATTTGAAAAATAGTAGACAAATCGCTACCTGCAGGCAAGGCATTATCATAATCTGCATTGCTAAAAACTTGGATAGAGGCTATTTTTTCTTCCGAACTCCTAGATGGGATAAAGTCACAAGCCATCAAACTCTGCCCAAAATTGGTAGGCAAGACTTTTTGCATACTATAATATTCTACCTCAGCCCGCAACCAACAAAAATAATTTCGGTGATGTATAGGCTGTTGATTATAGACTTCTGGCGTATTTCTCACAGTATCTGCCCTATAAGAAATAGCTGTTGTGCCAATTGTGTTGAAAAAAGGCTTTGAATTGTTTTTTTCTCCGCAACAACTGTTCATACAACATTGCGTGAGAAAACTTGGCAAAAACAAGATAAACAAAACTATAAAAACTACTTTGAGTGATAAATATTTCATGTTGAATAAGGTAAGTTTTATTGAAAAGTAATTTCGGAGGTAGCGTAAGTATGAATTTCTCCATTATTTAATTGGTATCTAATAGTAAATATGTGGGCTTGCAACGTATCTGGTGCAGTATTGAAGAAAAGTTCAAAGCGATAAGGTGCAAATGGTGTACTCGCGAGAAAAGAATCTATAGCCACTCTATTAAATGACTGATTAGCTTGATAATAGTGAGGAAGTATAAGCATTAACTCAGCTAAATTTTTACCTGCAGGGTATCCTGTTTTAAATTCTTTGTTACTTGTTATTTGGATACCAACAACTTTTTCTGAAGTGCCTTTTCGCCCATAATTGTCGTACTCATTACAACTGCAAGCGTACAAACTACCACTACATATAGACTTAGGCGTATCAGGTACAGCAACATAATAACGCATTTGTGGTAAAATATCAAGTGATGTACTGCTATAGTAACACCATGTTGAATTTGTGCAAGTTACCTTACCCGAAAGTCCGATAGTATCATAAAAAGTTTCAGGTGGAGGCGTTGATTTACCACAATTACAGTTAAAACACCCACTAAAAACCACAGGCAAAAAAAACAGCCCTATAAAGAGCGTAAATTTAAGAGATAAATGTTTCATACTTACCTGACCTTGCCTACCCCAAAAAGGTTGCAATCGTTTTGGGGGTTTTTTCATTTTTTTGCTTTTTAGCCACTAAAAAGCTATCTTTGCAAAAAACTGAAGAAAAATCCACGTATGTCTAACGAACAATACCCCAAACAGAAAAGCCAAGTAGAGATTGAGCAAGAAATCCTTGCCTTTTGGGAAAAAAATAAAATTTTTGAACAATCAATTTCGGAACACCGAGCAGAAAAAGGCTCTTTCGTGTTTTATGAAGGACCTCCTTCCGCCAACGGTATGCCTGGCATTCACCACGTAATGGCGCGCACAATTAAGGATATTTTTTGTCGTTACAAGACTCAAGAAGGCTACCAAGTGTTGCGCAAAGCAGGCTGGGATACACACGGCTTGCCTATAGAGCTACAAGTTGAAAAACAATTAGGCATCACTAAAGACGATATAGGTACAGCCAAAATATCTGTAGCCCAATACAATCAGCAGTGCCGCGACACGGTCATGAAATATACCGCAGAATGGGAAACTGTTACCAAAGCCATGGGCTATTGGGTGGATATGAAACACCCTTACGTTACCTACAAAAACGAATACATAGAGTCTGTTTGGAATTTACTTAAAAAATTGCACGATAAAGATTTATTGTATAAAGGCTATACCATACAACCCTATTCACCCAAAGCAGGTACAGGATTAAGCTCGCATGAACTCAATCAACCTGGATGCTACAAGGAAGTTACAGACACTACGATTACGGCACAATTTAAGGTAAAAAGAAGCGAAAAATCTGCCTTTCTTTTTGACAACGAAAGCGAAGACGTGAGAATCTTGGCTTGGACTACCACGCCCTGGACCTTGCCTGCCAACTGCGCCTTAGCGGTAGGCGAGAAAATAACTTACCTAAAAGTAAAAACGTATAATCCTTACACAAATGAGCCTATTTCGGTTATCTTGGCAAAAGACCGCTTGGAGGCGCATTTCCCTTCTAAAAACGCAGAAACAAGCGAATTGACTTTGGAAAGTTTCAAAAAAGGCGATAAAATAATCCCTTATCGCATAGCAGGCGAGTACAAAGGCAAAGAATTGCTTGAGGTGCGTTACGAACAATTGATGCCTTATGTTACGAATAAAGAGTTAGAAAAAAATGCTTTCCGAGTAATTGCAGGCGATTTTGTAACCACTGCAGATGGCACAGGTGTAGTACATACTGCCTCTGTATTTGGGGCTGATGACTTTCGCGTGGCAAATCAAAATGGCGTGCCACCCGTCTTAGTGCTTGATGATGAAGGAAACCAAGTCCCTTTGGTAAATAA
>JAYTNK010000824.1:0-2280 GCA_043748375.1 Cytophagales bacterium | reverse complement strand
TAATACAAGCGGTAGCCTTCCCATGTGGCAGTTCTTTCATACGGGGCAGACGTTACGCCTAAAAAAGTGTCGCCATTTCCCTCTTGTGCGGGTATGACCGTAGGAATTTCAGGCGAACCGAGTTGGGCTATTTTCTTTTGTTTTGGAAAGGCGACTGCCAAATAAGCCCGCTTTCGTTCATTGGCAAGTTCTACATTCTGTTGGCTTTGCATTTTGGAATCCTGCCAATGCCACACATCTACACTTACAATTTCTTCGGGCAGAAGCGTTGTATCCGCTACAAAAGGGATAGGATTTGTACCAAAGAAGAGCTTGCCTCCGTCTTTTGAGAAGTAGGGATTGAAGCTATCATTTAGCATGTAATCGGTAGGCAAGCCTGTGCTTTTGCGGTCAGCCAAGAGCGTAGCCGTTTTTTGTTTTTCACCCCAATAATACAATTCGCTGTGTTTTATAAGGTCTTTTTCATGTTTTTTGGTGGTATCGCTATCGGTTAGGAAGGCAAGTTGTGTGCCTTGCTCATCGTAGGCAAGGCTTTTGGTCTTGCCTGCCTTATCGTAAATGAGCATAAGTTTTTGTGCTTGCAAATCATAATGATATACGCCTGCATTGAATGTAGTGTCGTTGCCTGTGGATACGAATCCCAATCCGCCTACGAATTTACTGAACTGATATTCGGTTACGAACAAGAACGTATCTTGTTTGGCGGTAGCGAGGTTGCGCAAAATGAGGCGTGTTCCACTGTCTTTGTTTTCTTTTTTGGGTGGTTTTTCTTTCTTTTTGGGTTCAACTTTCTTTTTTTCTGAAGCTTCTTTTGCCACCATTGTTTTTTGGAGGGCTTCGAGTTCTGTACGCAGGCGGTCTATTTCTTGTTGTTCTTTGGTTCTACTTTCAGGTTTTCCTTTTTCGTTTGTAACGAGCTTGCCCATGTCAGGTTTGTCGTTTTTCTTTTTGAGCGAGTCAATTTTTTCGGGCTTTTCTATTTTCTTTTTGGGTTCGCTTTTCTTTTTGAGGGAGTCTAAAGATAGGCTATCTTTTCTGGACTTGAGCGAATCAGCTTTAGTTTTTTTCTTCTTGCCTGCCGTTTCGGTTTCTAATTGGTAGGCAAGCCAACCCGCGCCTTTTTCGGGCATACGAAACGATTTAACATTGGCAATTTTGATGAGCGTATCTTGGGCAAAGTTATAAATAGCGAGGCTGTCTTTAGGCAATTTGTCAGCAGGGACTTTGCGCCTGCGTTGTGCCTTGAGCGTGTCTATACGAGGCTTTATAACAAAGACCAAGAACTTTGAGTCTTCCGATATTTTGGGGTTTGCACCGCGCTCAAAGGTACGGATTTTATCTTTTTTGCCTGAAATATCATGCAAAAGCACTTTGGTATCTCCATCGAGAGGTTTAATAGTATAGATTATCCATTTGCCATCGTTTGAAACAGCGCGGTCTTGCAGGCTATTCCAACCATCATAAACATCATGCGTGAGCGGTTTTTTTTGAGCATTTACGGATTGATTGCTCCATGAAAAGAGGAGCAGAACTCCTAAATAATAGCGAAGAAATAAAGTAGTAGGCATATTGGGAAAGGAAGAACAAGGCTATGTTTGCAAAAATAGTGTATTTAATAAAAAAACTTTCATAATTGAACATTTTTTTGCAAATGTGCCAAAGTTTATGCCTGTATCATTTGAACTTGCCTGCTATCTCATCTATTTATTATTTAGTCTAATTTTACAAGCATTTATGTGTATTATATAAAGTAACTTGCCTGCCTCAATACTATAAAAAAATTATAAATTTGTTGTAATATTTAATGGTATTGATTTAATAATTTTTAAATATAAAGTATTATTTGTTTATTATAAGCTAATCTATATTAGATTAAGCTATATTTGATTAGTATTGATGCATATTTTATTGGTACTAAGCTATATTTTATTGGTACTAAGCCATATTTGATTGGTACTAAGGCATATTTGATTAGTACTAAGCCATATTTGATTGGTACTAAGGCATATTTAATTGGTACTAAGCTATATTTTATTAGTACTAAGCCATATTTTATTGGTACTAAGCCATATTTTATTGGTACTAAGCTATATTTTATTGGTACTAAGCTATATTTTATTGGTACTAAGGCGTATTTGATTGGTATTAAGGTATATTTGATTAGTACTAAGGAATAGAAATTAAATATTCATCATTTTACTCACGCGAAGCCACGCTGTAAGCGTCTGTTGGCATTGCCACATCACGCAAAAGTCCAATAACAGACGCTTACAGCGTGGC
>JAYTNK010000823.1:0-2298 GCA_043748375.1 Cytophagales bacterium | reverse complement strand
GATTCAGGCATGGCAAGAAGACTGGAAAAACTTACTCCCATAAGCGTATCAAACAACAAACACGCCAAAGGTTATTTTATATGTCATGCTTTTTTAACTTGTAAAATATAAAAGTATGACCAAGATTTATTTTTATAATTTTCAGAAGTTTTCTACAAATTAATATTTTATGGCACTCATTAAAAGCGTAAGAGGCTTCACCCCTATCATAGGTGAAAAAACTTTTTTGGCAGATAACGCTACTGTAGTCGGGCAAGTTACTATAGGCGAACATTGCAGTATTTGGTTCAATGCTGTTGTGCGAGGCGATGTTAGCCCTATTACGATAGGCGATTATTCAAATATCCAAGATGGTGTGGTGGTTCATGCTACTTATAACCGCAACGAAACACGCATCGGCAAACACGTATCAGTAGCACACAATGCCATAGTGCATGGTTGTACTATAGAAGACAATGTATTGATAGGCATGGGTGCCATACTTATGGACGGCGTAGTAGTTAAAAGTGGCTCTGTAATAGCAGCAGGTGCTATAGTATTGCAAAATACTATAGTCGAAAGTGGGGAGATTTGGGCAGGCAATCCTGCTAAATTTCTTAAAAAAACAAGCGAATTTATGTTAAGCGAAATAGAACGCATTTCAAATGCGTACCCTATGTACGCTGCTTGGTTTGACGAGGCGCAAGAAAATTAAACGATCTTAACTCTAAAGTGAGGATAAAGTACTATCTTTGCCATGTTTTGTAGGCAAGGGCTTTTACAACTTGCCTACCCACCCCACATGGCAGAAACTCTTAACCTCCTTCGAAAATTTACGTTTCGCAAAGCGCAAAATGCTTGGCGTGTGCTTCGGAGCTATCATCAATCTAAAAAAACAGGCATTCCTGCTATCAAAGGATTGCCTATTGCGCTTTCTTTCGAGCCAACTACATCTTGCAATTTGCGCTGTCCAGAGTGTCCGAGCGGTTTGCGGAGTTTTACGCGCCCTACAGGTATGTTGCAAGAGGATATTTTCAAGAAAGTAATAGATGAATTGCATCAAACGCTTATTTACTTGACCTTTTATTTTCAAGGAGAGCCGTATTTGCATCCACAGTTTTTAGATATGGTGCAATATGCCTCTAAAAAAGGTATTTATACCGCTACTTCCACGAATGCACACTATTTGAATGAAAAGAACGCGCTTAAAACGATAGAATCAGGGCTCGACCGACTTATTATTTCCATAGATGGTACTACCCAAGAAACCTATCAAGCGTACCGTGTAGGAGGCAAGCTCGATAAAGTCATAGAAGGCACACGCCAAATTATCGCCCTCAAAAAAGCACTTAAATCACGTACACCTCATGTCATTTTTCAGTTCTTAGTCGTAAAACCTAACCAACACCAAATAGCCGATGTACACGCATTGGCAAAACAATTAGGCGTAGATGAGGTAAAGCTAAAAACAGCACAAATATATGATTATGAAAATGGATCTGACCTTATCCCTACTATCGATAAATATGCTCGCTACCAAGTAGGCGCAAACGGGAAATATCATATCAAAAATGAACTATTGAGTCATTGCTGGAAAATGTGGCATTCTTGCGTCATCACTTGGGACGGCATGGTCGTGCCTTGTTGCTTTGATAAAGATGCACAGCATCGATTGGGTAATGTAAGCAACCAAACTTTTGCTGATGTGTGGCACAGCGAACCATACACACAATTTCGCGCATCGCTACTTCGCTCACGTGACGAAATTGAAATGTGCAAAAACTGTACGGAAGGAACAAAAGTTTGGGCATAATCTTGTTATCATACATCAAAAAGAATAAAAAAAATGTATTTTATTGACACACACGCGCATTTATACGCGAAACAATTTCAGGCTGACCAAGATGCCATGCTCATGCGCACCATCGAGGCAGGGGTAGGCAAGGTGTATTTGCCTAATATTGACCATGAATCAATAGATGGTATGCTCGCCCTTGAAGAAAAGTATCCACACCATTGTTTTGCTACTATGGGGTTGCACCCTTGTTCGGTAGGCAAGGACTTTGAAAAGGCGTTGTATGAAATGGAAACATGGCTTACTAAACGAACTTTCACCGCCATAGGCGAGATGGGAACAGACCTGCATTGGGATAAAACGTATTTTGAACAACAAAAAGAAGCCTTCAAAATTCAAACGGCATGGGCAAAAAAGTATCAGCTGCCCCTAATAATCCATTGTAGAAAATCTACCAGCGAAACTATCACGCTCTTAAAAGAACTGCAAGATGGTACGCTTACGGGCATCTTTCATTGTTTTGG
>JAYTNK010000822.1:0-3299 GCA_043748375.1 Cytophagales bacterium | reverse complement strand
TTTGGTTAAGTGGCAAATGCTTTTTATCCAAATCTTTTACTAAAATCTGTTCTTTATCTAAATAGCCTTCTTGCTGAAGGAATATACCTAATTTTTCGGAAACTGGGTAATACATATTTTCCGATATTTTTTTCCACTCAGTAGTTTCGTTTGTTTCGTTAAAATTCACCTTGCCTACCAATGCGTGGTATTTTTCAGGACTTTTTTGTTTTACAAATTCAATAATTTCGCACGTATAGTCCATACACCAAGCGGCAAGTATGTTGGTGTACCAGTTGTTGTTGATATTATTTTCGTATTCGTTAGGTCCTGTAACACCCAACATGACATATTTTTGTTTGTCTTCTGAAAAATGCACGCGTTGGCTCCAAAAACGTGTAATAGCAATAAGCAATTCCAAGCCATAGTCAGCCAAATATCCATCATCGCCTGTGTAGCGTACATAATCATAGACAGCGCGGGCTATTGCGCCATTTCGGTGTATTTCTTCAAAGGTTATTTCCCACTCGTTATGGCTTTCTTCCCCGTTCATAGTAACCATAGGAAACAATGCTGCGCCATGGTTAAATCCTAACTTGCCTGCGTTTTCTATAGCGCGTTCTAAGTGTTTGTAACGGTACAAGAGCAGGTTTTTGGCTACTTCAGGAGGGGCTGTTGCCAAATAGAAAGCGAGGCAATATGCCTCTGTATCCCAATAAGTACTGCCTCCATATTTTTCGCCTGTAAAACCTTTAGGCCCGATATTTAGGCGTGCATCTTGTCCCGTATAGGTTTGGTCGAGTTGAAAAATATTGAACCTAATGCCTTGTTGTGCTGCGATATCACCTTCAATTGTAATATCGCTGTGCGTCCACTTGTCTGCCCATGCTTGCGCTTGTGCCTCTTTCATAGCTTCAAAACCTTTGGCAACCGCTGCGTTCAAACGTTGCATACATACTTCGAGAACCTGCTTTGCATCATAATCGCGAGAAGTTATGTTAGCTACATATTTGTAGAGAATTGTTTCCTCATTTTTCTTCAAATCCACTGTGTAAGTAGCCGCCAAATATTTTTCTCTATCAGACAGGAATGGTTGAAGGAAAAGCTCCTTGCCTGCCTGCCAAAGCTGAAATCGTGTGCCTGTGGCGACATAAAAATCTGTTTTTTTCGTTTTAGCTACGATGTAGGCATCTTGTCCGTTGGGTTGATATTTTTTTACTTCGTCCCAAAACTTTTCTCCATAATTAGCATCTTGATTTTCTATATCAAAATCCAAGTATGGGGTAATAATGATAGTTCCCGAAAAATTCAAGGCGGTAATAGCATAACGCAATGCGCCTATTTCTTTGTCAGCGATGCTAATAAAGCGAGTGGCTATTACCTTCACCGCTTTTCCACTTTTCATTTGTGCTATAAATTCGCGCTGAAGGTATCCTTCACGCATATTCAATGTACGTGTAAATTCCTTTACCTCGCATTGTGCTAAGTCAAGTGGCTCACCATCAACCTCGATGTGGATTCCAATCCAATTAGCCGCATTCAATACTTTAGCAAAGTATTCTGGATAACCATTTTTCCACCAACCCACGCGGGTTTTATCAGGATAATACACGCCTGCGAGGTAGTTTCCTTTTAACGTTTCGCCTGAATAGTCTTCTTCAAAATTGGCGCGTTGCCCCATGTGTCCGTTGCCTATGCTGAATACGCTTTCGGAAATGCGGTTGTGTATTTGATGAAAACCCTCTTCGATAATACACCAGTTGTCTTGCTTTAGGTATTGTTTCATACGGCTATAGATTTGTATTTTTCTAAGAATTTGGAGATGAGATGAGATAATTATTTTCAATTTTGGAGAAAAAATAGGACTTATCAAAGGAATATACAAGCATTTGACCTCTATACGTCCTGTTTTTTTATAGCAATCGAAACCGTAAACGTTTAACAAAAATTTTTTTATACGCTAAATTTTTTTTGCCCTTCTACTTGTATCAAAGTGTAGGCAAGTTCTAAATTGTATTTTCCGAAGATACAAAAAATATTTTTACAGAAAATTTGGAAGTTGTGAAAAAAAACACTACCTTTGCAACACCTTAAAAAATCGGATAGTAGCGCAGTTGGTAGCGCACTCGTTTAGGGTACGAGAGGTCGTGAGTTCAAGTCTCGCCTGTCCGACAAAAACAGCCTTAGCGCATTGCTAAGGCTGTTTTTATGTAGGGGCAACCTAAAAAGCATAGGAACACCTATGCTTGTTGTACTTTACCTATATTGAGGTCGTGAAATATACCCTTGTGAGGTCGTGAAATAAGAGGGTTTAAAAGGCGAGGGGCTACCCCCCCTTACAACAATGCAACAATACAACAAATGACGTTTTGAGCATATAGAAGCACTTTTTTGTTGCATTGCTGTTGTATTTATGGTATAAAACAGCCTAAAATTCACCTGTTTTGTTGTTATTTATCCCATTCTTCAGGGTAGTCATTTATTTTTTTATCTGTTAAATTGACTTTTTCCTTTTCAATAAAAGGTTGCCCATTTTGCACTTTTACAAGAAAATGCGTTGTATTTCCTTCTCTTTTGGGTGTATTGTCATGGGGTTTGTACTGTTTTTGGGAAAGGCTGTAAAATTCAAACCTACCCTTTTTCTCCTCTATTTTCATTTCATTGCGCAAAATTTCAATAATTTTCATTTTGTCAAGGCGTGCTTCCGTTGTGCCTTTTAATTCCTCAAACATATCTTGCGCTGTAAAGCCAAATTCAGTTATATGGTTGTATGCCTCAAAAGTTTCTTGTATTACGTTTGCAATGGCTTTTTCTAACTTGGTCTTTCCTGCTTCTATTACTTTGTCAAGCTGTGCCGTTTTCAGTAACTCAAAATCAAAATACATTCTACTTTTTCGCTCATGCTTCAATGTCCTATTCAGCAAAAAATGTAGGAAACTTGGAATTTCTGTTAAAAGCTCATCCCCTAAAAATAAATTTATTTTTCTTTTCTCAAATTCAGGTATCTTAAGTACTAAGTAACGATTTTCTCCCTTGTCTATTTTCATAAAATTCTCCTCTTGATTGGATATAAAAATAAACTTGCCTATAAAATCTGCCTCGTATTGCGCTAAACCTTTTTGATTTACGGTTATTTTGCCTTGTTCTGTACTTAGTCTTTTGATGCCTTCGGAAACTACTTTTTTTTCTATACTTGTTTCGTCCACTACAATAAGTAGCTTCTCCGCATAAACTGCATTAAAATCATTGTTAAAATCTGCGTTTCCTAATTTTATACCGTTATCTCCAAAAATTTCTAGCAACCATTGACCAAAGGTACT
>JAYTNK010000821.1:0-5505 GCA_043748375.1 Cytophagales bacterium | reverse complement strand
ACAAGGCTTTTAAGTCCTTTTCTGAAAAAGGTTTGCCATTGTTTAGCACCATAAAATACTGCTCATCATAAATGATGGCACACGCTGTGGATTGGCTGTCTGCCGCATTTTGCAAAAACTCATACATCGCTTGCTCATCTTGCGCGTTTTGGAGTTTGGGCGTGAGGTCGGCTTTAATATTATCTACAATGCCATTAACCATTTTGTAGAACCCACTTTTATCGTTCGCATTGCTACCGATAAAGTTCTCGTCCCAATTCTCCATGCTGTAGCCTTGTTCGTTGCGCCAAGCAGTCCGAAACAGTTGCGTATTTTTAATATTCATTTGTGTAGCGTATGATGAAATGTTTGTAAAATTAGCGATAATTCAGCTTACATGCAAATTTTCATGGCAAATATAGCAGAAAAATGTTTTCATTCATTTATCGCTAAAAAATTTAACTATTCTAAATATTTGCACGGAAATATATCTCCTATGATTAAAGTTGTGGAATAAGCCTTTCCCCTATAACTTTTGAAGAAACATAAACTCTCTAAGGAACGAGAAATCAATAAATAGACGCTTTATACGTTTATTGATTTTTCGCACCTTTTTCTTATCTATGCACTTTTTAGAAACCGCCCTCGAAGAACGCAGGCAAGCAGGTATTTTGCGTCAATTATTTATCCCTGATGGCTTGATAGATTTTGCCTCCAATGACTATTTGGGCTTTGCAAAAAAATTGAAAACTACCGCAGAAGTAGGCAGGCAAGGCGCAACGGGTTCGCGCCTCATAAGTGGCAATAGCCACGAAGCCGAAGCACTCGAACAAAAATTAGCCTACTTTCACGAAGCTGAAAGCGGACTTTTATTCAATTCAGGCTATGATGCCAATGTAGGACTACTTTCCTGCCTTGCTCAAGCAGGCGATACTTACCTAAGCGATGCCTTTATACACGCCAGCATGATAGACGGTATGCGCCTAAGCAAAGCTACTCGCCTGCCATTCAAACACAATGATTTACAAGACTTAGAAGCAAAACTTATAGCGTTAGCAAGCATAGAAAATAAGGCAGGCAAGGTGTTCATTTGCATAGAATCCGTCTATTCTATGGATGGAGATGTTGCCCCTTTGCGTGCCATTGCTGAACTTGCCTCCCAATACCACGCCTATTTAATAGTAGATGAGGCACACGCTACAGGCACAATAGGCACGGTAGGCGAGGGTTTAGTACAAACACTCGGCTTGCAAGACACTGTATTAGCACGCATACATACTTTTGGAAAAGCGATAGGTGCGCATGGTGCAGTCGTTTTGGGTAGCCAAACGTTGCGTACTTACCTCATCAATTTTGCACGCTCTTTTATTTATAGTACGGCTTTGCCTTTGCATAGCCTTTGCGCCATATCGGAAGGGTACGACTTATTAAAAACCTCTTTTTTCCAGCAGGCAAGAACAAAACTTTATGACAATATTCAACTTTATAAACAATTATCCGCGTCACTTGCTTGCCTAACATTGCCTTCTGATACGGCTATTCAAGCCGTTATAGCGGGTAATAACGACACAGCAAAACAATGGCAGGCAAGTCTTCAACAAGCAGGCATCTATGCAAAAGCGATTGTAAGTCCTACTATTCCGAAAGGTACAGAACGTTTGCGCGTCTGTTTACATAGTTTTAATACAGCAACGGATATACACACTTTATTCGAGGTTTTAAAGGCTTTATAAGGTGCTTACATTTGATAAACTGTAAGTTTTTTTTTAAAAAACACTTTTTTATCTAAGAAAAAGCTATCTTTGTTTTTCACCTATCCTTTTTACTCAAACTTATATGGACGCTCAAAATAAACGCATCGCTCTTGTAACAGGGGCTACAGGTGGTCTAGGGACTGCTATGTGCAAACGCTTGCATGATGATGGCTATCGTGTGGTAGGCAATTTTCGCAATGCCGATAAAGCCCGCGCTTGGGAGATAGACCTCAAGGCGCAAGGCTACGAAATCAACTTATTCGAAAGCGATGTAGCTGATTTTGACAGTGTGGGGCGTATGGTAGCCGACATTCAGGCAAAAGTAGGCGATATTGATATACTTATCAATAATGCAGGCATCACACGCGACCGCCCGTTCCACAAAATGTCGAAACAAGATTGGGACGAAGTTATTGGCTCAAACCTCACCAGTGTATTCAACTGCACGCGCCATGTACTTGACGGTATGCGTGAACGCAATTATGGGCGTGTAATTAACATATCTTCTGTAAACGGACAACGTGGACAGTTTGGACAAGCTAATTATTCAGCCGCAAAAGCGGGTATGCACGGCTTCACCAAAACCCTCGCGATGGAAGTAGCCAGCAAAGGCATTACGGTTAATACTATTTCGCCTGGTTATATTGCTACTGACATGGTACTCGCAGTGCGCGAAGATGTGCGCAACAAAATCATTGAGCAAATCCCTGTAGGAAGACTCGGTGGTACAGAAGAAATAGCCTATTTAGTTTCGTTCCTTGCCTCCGAAAAAGCCAGCTTTATTACAGGCTCAAACTACGCCATCAATGGTGGACAACATGTTTATTAGATGACTTACCAAAGTCTTTTTATAGTTAGGACATACGCAAAAGAATGTTTTAGACTCTTTAAAGTGCCTGTAGTGGGGTTAAAAACGAAAGTAAAATAGTGTGTTTGTAAGCCATGTTACTCCAACCCTTAGGGTGTCAGGTCTAACAAGTTCATTGTGAACTCGTTAGTCCTGACACCCTAAGGATTGGAGTTCTATCTGTAAGTATTTTAAACGCGTTTTTCGTTATTTTATAATTTTTGCGTAAGTCCTAATAGTATATAGGACTTACGCTTGTTGCCTTTTTAACCTTTCTCCATCTCTCTCCAAATGCCCCTCTTGTAGATTTTTTGCCCAAAGCTCTGCATGAAATAGGGGAAAGCGAAAGCCCTATTCTAAAATAGACTTCCTGCGAAAGTACCTTTTCCCTCTCTCAAAATGGAGAGAGAGCAGAGTGTGAGGCTTCTAAAAAACACTTTCGCAAGAAGTCTATTACTTAACCGTAGCCGTTTACAGCAAATTGAACGAGATAGCAACACTAATATATCTCGCACTTATTTTTTACACCTTTTAGCCAAGTTGCCGCTATTCGGTTTGGCAGGCAAGGTTGGTATAATATATTTCTGTAATCATCTGTTCGGAAAGCAACCAAATCTGCCCGCTTGCCTGCCGTTATGATGCCTCTATCTTTTAGCCCAAGCGCGTACGCGGCGCGAAAAGTAATCGCGGCGAGAACTTCTGCCGAACTTAGTTTTTCATACATAGCCAACACACTTGCCTGCAACAACAAGTTGCCCATAGGCGCAGAGCCAGGGTTTAGGTCTGTAGCTATAGCTAATATAGCTCCCGCGTCTAAGAGTTTGCGGGCAGGTGCAAACTTATCGCCTACGCCCATCGAAGCACCAGGCAAGACCACAGCAACTGTATTCGAGTTTGCAAAAAGCGTAATTTCAGCCTCTGTGCTGTTTTCCAAATGGTCGGCACTGAGGGCTTCCATTTCTATGGCGAGTTTGCTTGCCATAGGGTGGAATTGGTCAGCGTGCAAAGTAAGCGCAAAGCCCATTTCACGTGCTTTTTGCAAATAATAACGCGCACTTTCAATATCAAAAGCTGTATCTTCTACAAAAATATCTACTCGTTGGCTTAGGTTTTGTTTGATTACTTCAGGCAGAAGGGTTTCGAGCAGATAGTCCAAGTAGGCAAGTTGCGTATCAAATTCGGGTGGGCGAATATGCGCCGCAAGGCAGGTAGGAACAAGGTCGATGCCTAACTGCTCTTGTTGTAAATCGGCTATGGCTTGTAACATTTTTAGCTCCGCCTCTGTCGTTAAACCATAACCGCTTTTTATTTCGCAAGTAGTGATTCCTTCCATCTTGTGGCGCAGTAAACGGGTGCGTGTGAGATCTTTCAAGTCATTCAGAGGCACTTCTCTTGTGGCGCGTACAGTGTGCATGATGCCGCCGCCTGACCGTGCTATGTCCAAATATGCCTTGCCTGCCAGCCGCATGGCGAAGTCTTGCGCTCTTACACCTGCATAACAAGTATGCGTGTGGCAATCGACCAGTCCAGGCAACAAGACAAGCGGTTCGGTGCAAATATCTATTTCATAACCTTGTGTGGTGGCTTCGCGATACATTTTTTCGAACTTGCCTACAGAGGCGATATAGCCCGCCTCATCGCATAAAACGCCTGCTTGGGTAATGATTCTCAATTGCTCATCATGCAATGCACCTCGAAAAGGGAGATTTTCTAAGGTGAGTAACTGTGTAAAAGGTCCGATTAACAACATAACTTTTAGGTATTAAAAAGCATTATAAATGATGTATCGGCAAAATTACATGATTTTTTGCGCTACATCATAGCTTTTAAAGGATTTAATTAGTGTGTGCTCCATGTTGGTAAATTGAGGTAATATTACGTGATACACAGAAATTAGTCCTTATAGCCTATATTAATTTATTTTTTTTTGAATAATTATATTATTGATAAACAGTGTTTTAAATAAAAAAAAGACGTTTTCAGAAAAAAAATAAATAAATAATTTGTTGAATTTCGTTAGTTTTATTACTTTTGCATATAATTCAAAGTTAAGACACAGCTTTGTATAATATCAGCCCTACTACTTGCGTTATTGCTAAGGTGTTAGTGGTCTGATTATGACATTATGTACCAAAATTATACTTTCTTATCGCTGTACTTTATGAAAACCGTACAATTAGCCATCGTGCTACTCCTGACGATTGGGCATCAATGCCTAACAGCGCAAAACAACCTCGCTAATAAAGCAACTGCGCAAATGGAAAACCTTGCCTACGCTCAAGCTATCGAAACTTGGAGTAGGGCACTTTCCCTTGAAGCTAACAATGAGCATTATTTTTTTAAAAGAGGTTATTGCAACTTAAAACTTAACAGATGCGGAAATGCATTGGACGACTTTACAGCCGCTTTGCATAATGACCCCAAGAATCCTGAATACGTTTTGTATAGGGCAATAGCCTACTATGAAAACAAGGACTATGGTAATGCAAAATGGGCATTCGAAGATGCGCTCAAAGCTAATCCTGACAATATAGCTTGCTTTTTATATAAAATTAAAAACTATGTTGCCCTTGGGGAATATCAAATTGCCCTTGTAGATTGCAAAAAAATGCTGAAAAGTGGCGATGTAAATAATCCCAATGCCGAAATTTTGATGCAGCGCGCCTTATTGTATCAAATAACCAAGCAACTACCACTCGCGGAACGCGAATTAAAAGAAGCCATTAAATTTACTACAAATACAGCGGCATTTTATGGTAACTTGGGGACTTATTACAAAAACGCTAAGGACTATACGCAAGCTACTACCGCCTTCTCGAAAGCCCATCAATTGGATAAAACAAATTTGTCTTATACATACGAGTATGCGTGTTTGTCTTTGCAAGGAAATGATATACAAGGCGCGTATGAAAAATCCACTGCCTT
>JAYTNK010000820.1:0-5269 GCA_043748375.1 Cytophagales bacterium | reverse complement strand
AAGCAAATGAAACAGATATTAAAAAATGGGGTGGCGAGGGGAATTGGGCAGATGAATTGAAGATGTTGGAAAAAGTATTGGAAAAATAATTTCCTACCTACGCGGGTAGGCAAGGTTAGTAGTCTAAAGATTGAGCATACTTTTTTTGCCGTTGATATTAGAAAAGGGTAGGCAAGCCTATTTACTTAAGTATGTTCGTTTCAGTTTCCAACTACCCAAATGCGATAACATTTGTACTTGCTGGACTAAACCTCTTTTTTTCTTGCCTGCCTTCGACGAACATATTTATTTTATTAATTATATTTCAACGAACTGGATACCATAGGCTTACTCTCAATGCTGTTAAGCTAAAAAATCAGGATAGAATAAAACAAATAAAATATAAATAATTGATTATCAATATATTATATTTTTTATTTTAGATTGCCCCCATAATATAGCTTATATTTTTGCTCAAAAATGCTTAATAATGGGGTAAATGCAAGATTTTAATGCCGTGATATTTTGAACATGGTGCCTCACACACATGAAGATAGAAATAGCTAACATAGATTAGTAACTAACCTTCAAAGTTTTAGGTTCTTTGGCAATTTTTGCGGAGAGAAAAACCTTCCTTTTTTCATGCTGAACGCAGTGAAGCATCTCGTTGTTAATCAACGATTTATGAACGAAAAATGACAAAAGGCTACGTAATTTAGTATTTCTACGAAAATTGTCAGACAACCAAAATAATTATGTAGGCGAAAAATTAAAGCTAACACCACTTCTCTGTTTTCGTAGTCTCTTCCACCGTTTACCACAGCCAAAATGGTATCTCCGCAAAACTATTTATTGAAAAGCGTAGTGGTGAAATGTGGACATAATAAAAAAATTTGCCTGCACTTTTTCAATACTAACAAACAAAAAAGTACAAAACTTAAAATTTCTTAAGCATTTTAGATTTTGGCAGGCAAAATTTTAAGAAGTCTTTTTTAGATTTTTCGCAAAAATCTATTTAGTTATTTATTTATAACTTTGAGGTTAAAGCGTTTTTTTTTTGTAAAATTGTGGAATATTTGAAATATAGCTTATTTTTGAGAAAAAAATACTTATTAAGTGGATTCTACTATTTATTTTGAGCTTACGCTGGAAGAAGCGAATTTAATTTTCAAGGCGTTAGGCAAGATGCCTTTTGCTGATGTGTATGAACTTATAGGCAAGTTGAACGAGCAGGCTAACGTACAACTTACTGATAATGAGGATAATAAATAGGCATAATTTTTTAATATTAACCATACAACTCCCTCAAAAGGGTGTAAACACACACTATGGAAGAACCAATTTTTGTATCGGAAAGTGCATACGCACACGAAGCCTATAACTATGATGTGTTGAAGGCAAAAGGCATCAAGTTTGTGCAACAACTCACAGGCGCATTTTGGACGGATTATAACGAACACGACCCTGGCGTTACAATTCTTGAGCAACTTGTATATGCTATGACCGACCTTGCCTACCGAACAGGTCTGCCTATTCAAGATTTGCTTTTTGACCCAAATCCTGATAATAAAATATTTTTCAATCCCGCTGAAATTCTTACCGTTAATCCAGTTACATTGAACGACTATAGGCGCGTATTGATAGACGAGCTTCCAGATTTAAAAAATATATGGCTTATACCTCTTTTTACAGAGGATAGTACACTTAGAGGTTTGTATAGATTAGTGGCTGATGCACAAGAATACAAAGAAGATTCAACAGAGTTAATTGAAAAAATTAGAAAAGTTTATGCAAAATACCGCACAGTTTGTGAGGATATTGAAGAGGTTGTTATACGGAAGCCCATTATTATCACACTAAATGCCTCTATAGAGTTAGATGCAAGTGCTGAACCTGAACCAATTTTGGCAGAATTATTTTTTAGATTAAATGAATATTATAATCCCGAAATAAATTTTTCGTCACTTTCTAAAGTATTAGAAAATGGTAAAAAAACGACCGATATTTTCTCAGGACCTTTGTTGAAGCATGGCTTTATTTTGGAGGAGGACTTGCATGATATGCCTACGCAAGTTTTGCTTTCTGATATTTCAAGGGTGATGATGCAAATAGAGGGTGTATCGAGTGTAAAAGAGATACAATTATTTGCTGATGGAAAATATTTTGACAATACATTAAAACTTACTGAAGCAGATAGTGTGCGTTTTATATTGCCTATCATCACACAAGAAACAGAAAAACAATATCCTATTTCGTTTTTTAAAGGCAGTCTGCCTTATACCTCTATAGACCATGCCAAGGTTGGGCGAAAATTAAATGAGTTACGCGCTGCCAATAAACGGGTTTATCGTACTGAAGAATATAATTTTGATATAGCAAAAGGTAGATATTGGAATTTGAATGAGTATTATTCAGTACAAAACCAATTCCCTATGATTTATGGTGTTTCGGAAGAGGGCGTTCCATACCCTGCAGATGAAATGCGCAAAGGACAAGCAAAGCAATTAAAAGGCTATTTAATGCTTTTTGAACAAGTTTTAGCTAACTATTTATCGCAAGTAGCGCATTTAAAGGATATATTTTCTCCTCAAACGCGGTTTCGCCAAACATACTTTCATCAAAGTCTTGATGCTGTACCCAATGGGAAAGAGCTTTATAGACAAGAGATTGAACAAGATATAGAAGATACTCTGTTGGTGAGTAAACAACCTATTCCTGCTGATTATAAATTTGGCTTGCAAGAAATAATGCGCCAGCAAGATAATTTTGAGGAGCGACGCAATCAATTTTTAGATTTCTTTTTGGCTGTTCATGGCGAAACATACGAGGCATATCAACTTTCACAAAAACCATTTTACAAAAATGCCCAAGCCTTTTCAAAATATCAATTGGAAAGTAAGACAAAATTTTTGGGTTCGCTTGCGGAGCTGAATAAGGAACGCACACGCGCCATGAATTATTTGGGGAGCAACTTGTTGGATAATTTCCGTTCTGGTTTGGAGGAGAAGTTGATAGTCTTGCTAAATTTGGCAAAGGAAACACGCTTGCCTGCCCAGGCTCAGTTGGTAGGCGAGGTAAATGTCTTGCCTGCCCTTGTAGAAGACGCAAATGACGCGCTTTGGATACAAGCCACTAACTTACAACAAGTGGGTTTGAGTAGCGAAATTATCGAGGCGTATTTTGATTTTATAGATGAAAACGACTTGCCTACCGATATTATGCATGAAGAGCATCTTTGGGAAGGTACAGCTTTTGAACAAGTTACGCAGTATAGTACTTATTTTTTGCGCGAAGGCTTAAATTTAAAACCTTATTTATTGGGGTCATTGCCTGAAGACGATAAAATACATTTAGTTTTTGCGGAAGAGGATACTTATCGATATCTCGGAACATTTGATACAGAGGCAATGGCTTGGAAAGCACTTGTTCAGTTACAAAATAGCTTGCAAAAGCGGAATGATAGCGATGAGAAGTTATACATAGTGGAAAACATTTTGCTACGCCCTGATTTAGTAGAAAATAAATTTGGCTTTTTCCTCTTAGACGAACAGGGAAATCCGATTTTGAAATCTGTTAAGTGCTATGATTTTAAACGTAGAAAGCATATTATTGAATCGCTCGAACCATATCTTTTTCAAAGTAATAATTATAGTGTGGAAAGGAAAGACGATGGCGATTTTGAAATTTATTTTACTGCTGATATTGATGGAGAAGATGTTTTATTAGTAAGTATTGAAGATAACGAGTCGGTACAAAAAATACATGAGATTGCAGAAAATTTGCATCGATTTATATCTAATGATAAAATAATTGTTGCGTATGCTGAAAAAATATCCTTCTATATCCAAATAACGCCTGAAGATGCGCCTGTTTCAGAGGATTTTTTCCATTATCAAATTAGTTGCTTATGCCCCAATTGGACAACACGTTTAAACAACCCACAGTTTCAATCTGTAGCTGATAATATTATCCAAGAGAATATACCTGCAAATACTATTTGCCATGTTTATTGGCTTTCTATAGGTGATATGGCGCGTTTTGAGGAACTATACAAGGCGTGGTTAACGGCTATGCAAATAATAGGTTATCCGAAAAAAATTGAAGAGTCTTTGCGTAATGATCTTACACGTTTTTTGACAACGAAGTATGCGAGCGTCCAAAATTAAAAACCTCTTTTTAGCTTCGCGCAAACGGTTGCAATATATGCTGTAAGTAAAAATAAAGCCTTTTACACCCCTACAGGCATTTTCCTTAAAAATATACGCTACCTTTGTATTTTAAAGTGGCTAATGCGGTTTTTATATGCTCTATATTAAAACTAAAAAAGTTATTTTATATGAAAATAACCATAAAATTGTAGGAAATTATGCTTAAAATTGCTTTGCTTGATATGTACGAAGGACGCACAAACGAAGGTATGCGTTGTATTCGCCAGTTATTGCAAGACTTATTGGATAAAGAGGGCATACAAGGTCGTTATGACGAGTTTGATGTGCGTCTTAAAAATGAAATTCCAGACTTGAGTTATGATATTTATATATCATCAGGAGGACCTGGCAGCCCTTTGCCTTCTGATGCTGCATGGGAAAAGCGTTATTTTGCCTTGATAGATGGTTTATTTGAACATAATCGCCATTCAGAAGATAAAAAACACGTATTCTTGGTATGCCATTCTTTTCAGATGGTTGCTCAACATTTTGGTTTGGGTATTGTAAGCAAACGCAAATCAACTTCTTTTGGTGTAATGCCTATGCATCGCACTGATGAGGGTTTTGAAGACATTTGTTTCTCTGGTTTGCCCGAACCTTTTTATGCTGTAGATTCACGCGATTACCAACTGATTCAACCTGATTGGGATAAAATAGAAGCTTTAGGTGCGAAACTATTGGCGCATGAGAAAATACGTCCTGAAATTCCATTAGAGCGCGCTATTATGGCTATTCGATTTTCAGATGAGATATTTGGCACGCAATTTCATCCAGAAGCTGATTCGGCGGGCATGTTGCGCCATTATCAAACAGCAGAAAAGAAAGAGATGGTTATAGATGCTTTTGGTGAGGAAAAATATGAGCAGATTCTTGCTCATCTTGATGATCCCGATAAAATTTCTTTGACTGAGTCTATTGTCATTCCTAAATTCCTTGAACGTGCCGCAGAAAGTTTGCTTGGTGTGCAGTTGGCATAGTTCTGAAGTATAAAATAAACCAGCTGTATTATTTTTGCGAGGTTTCTTTTTGAACGATATATGGCGTTATTCTTTTATTATTAACCTAAGTTGCGTGTTATTGGA
>JAYTNK010000819.1:0-3746 GCA_043748375.1 Cytophagales bacterium | reverse complement strand
GCATTATTGTTAGTATAACCATTTTGAAAGTAATGACAGACAGCAACACCAAGCGCATCTGTAGCATCAAGTTTTATTTCCTTTTCTGGCTTGAAGTTCAGAATTTGTTTGAGCATAGCCGCGACTTGTTCCTTTGAGGCACTGCCACTCCCTGTTACAGCAAGCTTGATTCGCCGAGGCGCGTATTCAGCTATTGGAATACCTTTTACCAAAGCAGTTGCCATTGCCACACCTTGCGCCCTACCAAGTTTCAGCGTAGTTTGTACATTTTTACCATAAAAAGGGGCTTCAAGTGCCATTTCATCAGGCATATAGCTTTCTATTAGTTCGTTTACACGTTCCGCAATTCGTTTGAGTTTTAAAGCTTGATTGGCATATTTAGTCAAGTTAATAATACCGTATCGGATTACAGATAATTTACTATCTTTGACGCGGATAACGCCATAGCCCATGATGCGCGTGCCAGGGTCTATGCCTAATATGATGCGTTCTGTAGGTGTATTCACTATTTTAAAGGTTTTATAAAATTAGTTATGGTTTTTGTAGATATTAATTTACTTTCATCTTGCAAACACATCATATTTAGAATATGCTTATATTTATAACATTTTTTTGCGCAAGTTACGCAATTTTCACGATAGTATTATACATTTTTTGGCAAAGAATGCCTTTTTTTTTGCCAGCTCCTTCTTCCCTTCCCCATAAATTGAGTGTCAGTGTAATAATTCCCGTCCGAAACGAGGAGAATACAATCCTTTCACTGCTACAAGGATTAGAAGCGCAAAGCCTATCCCCTACCCTTTTCGAAGTTTGGGTAATTGATGACGCTTCTACAGATAACACAGCCGAATTAGTAAAAAACTTTAAGAGTTCTTATAAATTGTCATTGTTGCCGAGTGAACTTAGGTTAAAACATCTATCTCCAAAAAAGCGTGCTATTCAAACCGCGCTTCAGTATGCGGTAGGCAAGTTAATTGTCTGTACTGACGGAGATTGTACCGTTCAACGCGACTGGCTTTACTTATTTGTTGCTTATCAGCAAATTACACAGGCGCAATGGATAAGTGGCGGTGTGGCATTTGCCTCCTTGCCTGCCCTTACAAAAACGGCGTATTTTTGGAGCGAATGGCAGGCAATAGAGTTTTCATCTTTGGTAGGTTCAGGGGCTATAACGCTTTCAATAGGCTCGCCTACGATGGCAAATGGCGCAAACCTTGCCTACACACGTGCCGCTTTCGATGCAGTAGATGGCTTTATGGGCAACGAGCATTTGGCTTCTGGAGACGATGAATTTTTATTGCATAAGATAGCAAAAAAATTTCCCAAAAGCGTTTTCTTTCTCAAAAACCCGCTACATACCGTTTTTACTTTTCCGCAACCTACCTTACATGATTTTTATGCGCAACGCAAACGATGGGGAAGTAAATGGGCGCACTACCAAAATATGAATATTAAGGTATTGGCAATATCCATATTTTTAAGTAATCTTTGCTTTTTATTAAACATAATTGGGTTTTGTTTTAATTGGTATAATGGATACTTCTTTATATTAAATATTTTCTTAAAATTAGTACCAGAATTTGTATTATTATATAGTTTTTCAAAATATTTTAGTAAAGGTAAAGCTCTTTTTATTCCAATCGTACAACTGACTTATCCCTTTTATGTGGTATTTTTTGGCTTAATTTCATTGGTAGGCAAGGGGTATCAATGGAAAGGGCGAAGTTTAAGGTAATTGTCAAAGTTTTTTTCGTATCTTTGCAAATGCGTTTTCCAATTTATGTATCCTTATATTTGTGCCTTGCCTGCCTGCTCGCGTGTGGCAAAAAACCATACGAAGTAGGTGGAATTGCGCCAAATTTTACCCTAAAAGATACAGAAGGCAAGCCACATACCTTGCAAAAACAACAAGGAAAAGTAGTTTTAGTGCATTTTTGGACTGACTTTTGTAAATCTTGTAAGGTAGAATTCCCTAAATTACAAGAGATATATGCAGAGCTTAAAAGCCCCGATTTTGAACTTTTAGCCATAAACTTGGGGCAGAATACAAGTATTTCAAAAGCGTTTAAAAAAAATTACGAAGCTACTTTTCAAATGCTGGTAGATGAAAAAAATATTATGAAAGATTTATATGGTGTAGAAGTTTATCCTACAAATGTTTTCATAAATCCATCAGGCAAAATAGTTCGTATAATTCGCGGCTGGGTAGATAAAAAACAAGTTGAAGTAATTATAGCACAAAATAAAAAAATATAACTTATGGGTCTGTTAAAAAGAATCACTAAAAGCACTACTCAATGTGGCGGACATCCTTGCATACGTGGACTGGGTATTCGCGTAACCGATGTTTTGGATATGATAGCTGACGGATTGTCGCATACCGAAATATTAGCCGCCTTGCCTGCCTTAGAAGCAGAGGACATAAAAGCGTGTTTAAAATATATCTCTTTATGAAGCAAAAAACAATCAAAAATATTTTTAGCCTCATGGCAAAATTAGACATTTCATTTGCCATTTGTTTGATATTGACTTTGTGCTTTTATTTAGTCACTTATTCCTTAGAACATGTCGTAGATGATGTGTTTTGGGTAATGCTTGTATTAGCAATTTTAACCACCTATTACTTTTTGCGGCAAGATGTAGCCTTACCGCTTACACTGCTAGGTGAAAACGCTAAAAAAATTAATGAAGGGCTACTACAAAAATTAAATAGTATAGAAACTGACACACCCGAATTTCTAGAAATTACGAAAAGTTACAACCGAATCTTAGCTAATACTGAACGAGCAACCGCCTTCATTCAACAGATTGAAAGTGGTAATTTAGAGGCAGAACTACTTATAACAGACAACGAAACGAGTGACAAACTCTCACAAGCCCTCTTAAATATGCGGCACACTATGCGCCAAATAGATGAAGATGAGCATAAGCGTAATTGGGCAACTCAAGGCTTTGCGATGCTTGCAGAAATTCTACGCACCAATAACCAAGATGTGAAAGGTCTTTCTAAACATATAATGGCTGGTCTGGTGCCATACCTTGAGGCAATACAAGGCTCTATTTTTGTGATAGAAGATAGCACACCCGATAGTTATATATTGCAAATGACAGGTACTTACGCGTACGGCAGGCAAAAATACCTTCGCAAGCAAATAATAATAGGAAAAAAATACGCATCAGATTTAGTAGGGCAGGTTTTTTTAGAACAAGCCTCTCTCATACTATCCAAAGTGCCTGAAGGCTACCTTGAAATAAGCTCGGGATTGGGAGAAGCACCACCCAAAAACATCATCCTTGTACCGTTGGTAGTCGATGGAAATTCATACGGCGTATTGGAAATTGCCTCTTTTAGTGCCTTAGCCCCTTATCAAGTAGCTTTCGTAGAGCGTATAAGTGAAAGCATTGCGCTTACGATAGCCACCGTACGTATCAATGAACAAACCAAAGAACTTCTAGAAGAATCGCAAAGACAAGCAGAGCAATTGAAGTCGCAAGAGGAGGAAATGCGCCAAAATGTCGAAGAACTTGCCTCCACTCAAGAAGAGATGGAACGTAAAAACCGCGAACTCGAAATAGCTAATGCCAAAATGCTTTCTAATACGCAAATTCTTGGAAAATCCTTGGAAAAGGCTAAAAATATGCAAACAGAAGTTGCAGAGAAAAACGCGCAAATGCAGGCACAAGAAGAGGAAATGAGGCAAAATCTAGAGGAATTGGTAGCTACACAAGAAGAACTCAATCGCCAA
>JAYTNK010000818.1:0-4104 GCA_043748375.1 Cytophagales bacterium | reverse complement strand
CCAGGATCTTTGCTATCCATAATCTTTCGTAACTCTTTGGGTGTAATGGTTATAGATGGGACACCCCTGACTCTCGTTTCAGAAGCCCCCATTCTCCCAATCATAGCTCTGACACCATCTTTATCTACAACAGACATAGACCAAGTGTATGTACCTGTTCCAGCATTGCCAATTACATTACTGCCTTTTGAAATTTCGTTGTATCGATCAGTTTGCATTATCTTACCAGGATCACCATGACTGGCTGTCAAATTATGCCCAATTTCATGAATCAAAACGCTTGTAATGACTTTCACATAGTCCATAAGTTTATATGAACCATTGGCTCCCTGACCCTGACTAATAGGATATTTATTAATAATCTTATCTATTCTATCAGGAATAATAGCTATTCCTCTACTATTGCCAGAACCTAAATAGTCGGGGTCTGAAGAATATCCAGATGGAAAAACACCATCTCTCGTTAAATTTTCATCTCTAGAGGCTACATTGCCAAATCTTGCTGTTTTTCCTTCTCCAAGATCAACTTCACTTGATTTTACAGCTTCATTAGCAGCATCTATATCAGCTACTTCCTCAGCGCCTAAGTCAAATTTCACAAACTGAGTTTGTTCTCCTACTTTTATCTCCCAAGCTTTGCCATTATTATTGTAAGCATCTACAGCCCCTTGCAAACCTTTAGCTTGTTCTGCATTAAGACCATAGTAATAATACCTTGCTTTTACCACAAAAGGGTTATCTTTAGTTCCTGTACCTGTAACAATTCCATCTCTTCCATCAGGATCTATAAATAATATAGGATTATTAAAAGCGTAGTTATAGGGAGTTTGGCTTGAGTAATTATGAGCATGAGGATCTACCTGCCAAAATCTCCCTACTTGAGCGTCCATTTGGCGGGCTTCATAATCCATCCAATTCAAATCAAAATCTGTTTGCTTCTCCTTTCCATTATACTGAAACTTATCATCAGGCTTGCCTGCCTTTTCTATCCCTGCGAGGTTCAAGCCCCAAGGATCGTAATGGTTTTCTTGGCAGATAAGGTCAGGCTCATGGCGAATAAGTATGTCATCAAAAAACACGTCTGTATTGCTTTCATTGGCTACAAATATCTCTACTCTGCCATTGTCAGGCAAGTCGCAGACTTGCAAACCACTTAGTTGAAGTGCAACACTTCAACAAACTGGGTAAATCAACTGGGTATTTACCTGCGGCAGAAGCTATAGGCTTCAGTTATTTAGACATCAGCGGAGACATTCCATATGGTATAATCTCATAATTTCTATTACTGATTTTTTTTTTGAGTTTTCTCAACCTGTGACATATTTAGATACAAAATATATCGAGTAAAACCTTCGGGGTAGCTCTCATCTACCCTCAAAATACTTCCGCTTTTTAAATACCCAATATTTCCAATTTTATAATCTTTTTGTAATACAACATAGTCGTATTTATTATTTGAAAAATTTAGGTAATTAATGATGCAAAAACATAAAATAGCACCAGCAACGAAACTTGATATCAATCCAATATATTTCATATTTATATTAAAAATTTAAGTGTACAATTACTTTTTTATACCGCCTCAATGTTTAGGAGGTCTGTCAATACCAGGATACATAGTTGGTTTGCTTTTCGGAAATAGGTGCGTCATTCTGCCAAACCTCTTTGGTAAGTTTGATACCTGCCGCGTCATAGCGGTATTCATTGGTGGTGTTTACCTTGTCTTTGAAGTCCCCCGCAATGCCTACCGTTTGGGCTTGTACATAATTTGTAAAATAGTTTTTTTGCAGCTGTTTTTTTTGTATTTCTGATAATTTTTGTGGAGAGCAATACTGCAGAATAGCCTTTAGGCTGTTTGCAGGCTTCAAACGGCAGGCTGGAAGCCCATCGCTACAGACTTCCATAAAAATTGTCAGAGAACCAAAAATGCAAGCTAATATTTTTGAAAAGTTTAAAATATGTTGTTTTTTTGATTTATATTTTGTGCTAAAATTAATCAAATCACCAAGCTGAAAAACGCTATTATTTAATGATTATATTGAATTTAACTAAACTACCGCCCACAAGTATCGCAGTGTGCGCAATATTTACAAACGTTTACATCTTCAGTACGTTCAAATTTCTTTGTTTTATCAAGCATATTTTGAATAATTTGGCTTAAATATTCTTCGGATACCTGGACATATTCACGGAGATTTTCAGGGAATATTGGGCTTTTATCTTTGCTATTTAATTCCATAAACCCACCTTGCAAGTTTCGGAAGCTATAAATACCAGCCTGCAAGTCTGTATTTTCATGCAAGGTGTGAGAACCTATTTGTATCGTGCCTTGTTCAAGGATTTGCTTGGCAATGATATATTTGTACAGCCACAATTGTCTGACTTTGTCTTTTTCGCGGTCATTCACAAGTTTATCCAAATCTTGTTGCGTAATTTGTAGGTTTTTAGCTTCTACGTGTCCTGTTTTGTAATCAATAATGCGCACTTTTTGACGTATTTTATCTATTCGGTCAGTTCTTCCGCGTAATGTCAGGGTTAGTTGTTCATTTTCCACCTTTAATGGGAACGTAACAGAAAGTGATTGCTTGAGCATCAAGGCTTCCCCTTCTACCGCTTCTTGATTTTCGAGAGCAAGAATATGAAAAGGCTCTCTCTCTTCTTTAATTTCATCTATTTGGGCGCGTAAAAACTCAGTTATGTGCTTAATAGCCGACTCTTTTACAATAAAATTCTCGCCTGTTAGTTCGTAATGTGTATATTTCCCCTCTAAAAACTTTAATGTAACGCGTTCTACTATGGTAGGCAAGATGCTATCAATTGCCTCTGTTTGTATTTTTGGATTTTTCGTAGCTAATTCTACATAAATATCTTCTAAAACCTCGTGTATAAGTTCACCCAACTTATCACGCCCTAATTGCTCCTCGATGCGCGAAACAGGTATTGCCCGTAATATTTCATTGAAATAATATTGAAGCGAGCAACTTACATATAAGTTTATTTGCGAAGGTGTAAGACCTTCTGCAAACATAGCTTTCATTCTTTTGCGAATCTGCTCATCTTTCTCGACTTCTATGGGTAGTTTATTATCTACAGCATCATTTCTAAATTTTGCATTTTGCTCTGTATAAGCTATTTTTTTGTTTTGACGGGCTAAATCGTTGGCTATTTGCAAAATGAAACGGCTTTTTTCCTTGCCTCCGTATGTATCAGATGGTAAAACATATACTAAGCACACTTGTTTAGCGCGTTGCAATAGCCGATAAAAATGATAACTTACAATAGCATCTTGCTCATGATAAGTGGGGATTTTATAGAATTTAGCTATGTCGACAGGCAAAAATGAGTTGTGTCGTTTTCCGCGTGGCAATACGGTTTCATTTACAGAAAGGATTATTACATTGTCATAATCCAAATTACGGGTTTCGGAAATGCCCATTACTTGTAAATCTGTATCTTTTTGACTATCAAAATCAAACTTAGTTTCTCTAAAGGCTTGATATAAAAATACGCGAAAGGTGCGCATATCAATAAATTTCGGTTTTTTCTCTACAAAAAAGCGTAATTGCTTCATAATACGCCTAAACTCCTTGAAATATGCCGCTTCAAAGTTGTTTTCTTCGTGATACAACAAATCCAATAGTGCTTCTAAACCTTCTACAATTTCTAAAGTATTCCGCCATTTTTTGAACAATATTTCAAAAAGTTGCTTCATTTCTTCCGCCATACGTGTACAATATTCCAGCATTTCAGCGTCTTGCATACGTTCAATGAATTCCTCTGTGTTGGGTACGTCTATCATTTCTGCCAATCCAATAAATGGAACATTGGCACGTGTGAGATGCAAAAGCAAATGGAGCAAATAAGAAGAACCCTTGTTCGCTTCTTTAGGCATTTTTTCTTCAGAAAGCGAGTCTTCTTTAGAGAGGCGTATTGGCTCAGAGCTTATGTGTTCGCCTTTTTGGAGCAGGAAATTCGCCATTTCATTGCCTTTTGAAGTCGCTATGTTTTTAGCTTTTTTACGTTCAAACTGCCTCAAAAAAGTGTGATTTAAGAGGCGAAATACAGTGCGATGATTAAATTTAATGGTATTCGTTTCTTTATGCC
>JAYTNK010000817.1:0-2960 GCA_043748375.1 Cytophagales bacterium | reverse complement strand
CAAACGGTGGCAGGCGAGCTAAGCGCCTTGCCTGCGTTGGAGATATTAGACATATCAGACAATCGCTTGTACGAAATTGAGGCTGATTTATGGCACTTTCCAAATTTGAAAACCCTATTTCTGCAAGACAATAAGTTAGAAATTTTGTCTGAGATGGTAGGCGAGCTTACCAACCTTCTTATACTCCATGTACAGATAAACCGACTCCGTAGCTTGCCTGAAGCGGTAGGCAAGTTGCTTTTGTTAGAGGTTTTATATGCCAATCATAATATGCTTGCTTGCCTACCCGACAGTATAGGCAATTTGAAAAATTTAACAGAAGTATATCTATACAATAATCACTTGGGAATTTTGCCTGAAACTATAGGCGAATGGGTAAATATTACGCGCTTCGATATGCAATACAACTCGCTACGTGCCTTGCCTGCCTCGATGGGAAACATGGCGAAGCTCTCTAATGTTGATTTTAGTTACAATGAAATAAGTGAGATTCCTGAAGAAATGTATAATTTGCGCAATGTAGAATATATTTATGCCAACAATAATTACATCGGCTCTATATCTTCTGAAGTCAAGAAAATGCGTAAATTGTCTACTATAAACTTAAACCGTAACGTACTGCGCGAAGTGCCTATAGAGTTATTTCAACTGCCGAATATCAGTGAAATTCGCTTAGAAAACAATATGCTGACTGATATTCCGCTGAACTATACGAAGGCAATGTCTTTGCGCGAAATACATTTAGATGGAAACCCGATTTCGTTTACACGTATTAAAGAACTACGCGAAATGTTTCCGAACTTGAGTATTTATTATTAGACTTCCTGCGAAAGTACCTTTTCCCTCTCTCAAATGAGGCTTCTAAAAAACACTTTCGCAGGAAGTCTATTAAACCTTATGCTTTTTCCACTCTTTATTTTGGAAGAAGTCGGCTAAAAAAGCGGTACAATGTGTGGTAATTATCATGCACTAGTTGGTTGGCGTAGAGGCTTTGGGCTTCTACACCATAAGAAGTATGCATGAATTGACCAATACAAAATACCATCTATTGCACCTCAAAAATCAAGCCTAATAAGAATACGCCGAAAATTACAACTGAAAACAAAAAAGCACTGAAAGTAATACTTTCAGTGCTTTGGTTATGATTTTATGCGTATTATTCTGCAGCGGGAGTTTCTTCTTCTTTAGCTTCCTCAACTACTGCGGGAGTTTCCACTACTGCGGGAGTTTCTACTACTACAGCTTCAATTTTTGCTTCGGCTTCAGCTTTTGCGGCTTTGATAGCATCAGAAGCTGCTTTGTCTGCGTCTGCTTTTGCTTTTTCAATTTCTGCTTTTGCAGCCATTTCCGCTTCTTGTTTTTCACGCATAGCGTTTGTACGCGCTTCTTTCACTTTCACTTCAGCTTCAAAGCGAGCTTTGATATCTGCTTCTTTTTTAGAGGCAAGTGTATCTACTTTCGTACCCACTTTGTTATCTTTTTGTACTTTCCAGTCCGCAAATTTTGCATCGGCTTGTTCTTGCGTGATAGCTCCTTTTACTACGCCCACCTGAAGGTGTTTGCGGTATAATATACCTTTGTAAGAAAGGATAGCACGGGCAGTTGTAGTGCCTTGTGCGCCATTCATCAACCAATAAAGCGCACGGTCTTCATTGAGGGTAATGGTGGCAGGATTGCTGTTGGGGTTGTAAACGCCCACTTTTTCGATAAAGCGACCATCACGTGATTCGCGGCTTGGGGCTACTACAATGTCGTAGATAGCCATTCTTTTACGCCCTCTGCGAGCTAAACGAATTTTTAACATAAGTTGTCCTTATTGGAGATGTGGCAGAACTCGTCTGCCTGTTTTAGAGGGTGCAAAGTTAGGTTATTATATTGTGAAATAAAAAAAAATTTTTTTCTTTTTTTGGATAATTTTTTTATAGTACATTTGCGGGTATGAAATCAGATATTGAAATTTCACGTACTACTGCATTGAAGCCTATTCAGGCTATTGCTAACCATCTGCAAATCGAGCAAGATGAGCTTATCCCTTACGGGAAATATATGGCAAAAGTGCCTTATACGCTTATAAATGAGGCGCAAGTGCAGGCAAGCAACCTTATTCTTGTAACGGCTATAACACCCACCAAAGCAGGGGTAGGCAAGACCACTACTTCAGTAGGTTTAGCACTTGGGTTAAACAAAATAGGCAAGCGAGCAGTCGTAGCCTTGCGCGAGCCATCGCTCGGGCCGTGTTTTGGTATGAAAGGAGGCGCGGCAGGCGGAGGCTATGCACAAGTCTTGCCTATGGAGTCTATCAATCTACACTTTACAGGCGACTTTCACGCCATTACGTGTGCCCACAATATGATAGCGGCATTGTTAGACAATTATCAGTTCCAAAACCGCCAAACCGATAAACAACTTGCCCAAATAACTTGGAAGCGCGTTTTAGATGTGAATGACCGCTCTTTACGCGCCATCACAACAGGCTTAGGAGGTGTTTTGAATGGCGTGCCTGCCGAATCAGGCTTTGACATTACGCCTGCTTCTGAATTGATGGCAATAGTTTGCCTTGCAACCGATTTAGATGATTTGCGCACAAGTATCGACAGAATTTTGCTCGGCTATACGACTAAAAATGAACCTTTTACAGTAAAAGATTTGGGTATTGGAGGAAGCATTACCGTATTATTAAAAGATGCTATCAATCCAAACCTTGTTCAAACCACCGAAAATACACCTGCTATCATTCATGGCGGTCCATTTGCTAATATTGCGCACGGTTGCAACTCTGTATTGGCTACGAAGATGGCACTCTCATTTGCCGATTATGTAGTAACAGAGGCTGGCTTTGGAGCAGACCTTGGGGCAGAGAAATTTTTTAACATTAAGTGCCGTAAGTCGGGGCTTTCTCCAAAAGCTACGGTTATCGTGGTTACTTCGCAAGCTCTCAAACTGCATGGCAATGTGCCTGA
>JAYTNK010000816.1:0-10027 GCA_043748375.1 Cytophagales bacterium | reverse complement strand
CTTCATAAATCCGAAGCTGCCCGCCTTGTGCCACTTCCCAATCTTCATTCAGATAGAGAATACAAGAAATTAAACGGCTGTTGCTTTTACGAAAACTGTCTAAATGTTTTTGGTAAAATGCACCTACAGGATAACAAGCATAATGACATTCAAAGGCTTGAATACCTAAAAAAAAAGCTTGATTGATGGCTTTACTTACTATGTTAATGTTTTCATAATAGGTTTTTTGTGAGATTTCAAGATCATTATCCTGCCACCACATGGTTTCATCGCCACGAATGCTTAGATGCGTTTGAGCGTTGTGTCCTTTGCCTACTGCGGCTTGATGAAATTGCCCTTCGGATTGCCTATGCAGCAAATCTTGCCTGAGTGCGGCTATAACCGCTACTGTCAAAAACTGCGGAATAAGTCCCCAGCCTTGTACTTCTATGTCGTCAAGGAGCGTATTTATAAGACTCTGTATCATAACTGTAGTTTTGGTAAATTATTACCTAAATAATAACATTGGGCTTTAAGTAGCACCTAAAAAGAGTAGGAAATAAAAAGTAAGAGGTGCGGAGCTAAACTACTGCTTGTCAGTTATTTATTAGATTTTCAAAATGAAGAAAGACAGACGAATTTGTTTTTCTATTTATTTGCTTTACCTTTGTCATGTTTTTGTAGCGCACACCTGCAAATATAGGGTGGATTTTTTAATTTATTTGAAACCACCTAAAATTAAAGATGGAAACAGCTACTGAGGTTGATAGGAACACTTGCGGTTTTGGATTTTATATTTTGAATTTCAAAATACAGATAATCAATATCTTATAAATGTAAAAGCAAAAGACTAAATTTCCTCCTGCTCATCTTCAAAACTTAAATTTTTATGAACACAACAGACATAACCTCAAAGCTTGCCGAGCTTGCCTCCGCCCACCACGATAAGATTGTTTTTTCCACCAGCTTCAGCATGGAAGACCAAGTTATCACACATTTAATTTTAGATAATAAAATACCTATTCGGATTTTTACATTGGATACAGGGCGTATGTTTGGCGAAACATACAAGGCTATGCACGACACCAATAAGCGGTATAACCAAAATGTTCAAGTATATTTTCCTGAAACTCAAGCTGTTGAAAACTTGGTTAATCAAAAAGGTTTGTATAGTTTTTATGATTCTGTAGAAAGCCGCAAGGAGTGTTGTTTTATTCGCAAAGTGCAACCATTAAAACGGGCTTTAGCAGGCTCGGAATGTTGGGTTACGGGCATACGCGCTGAACATTCGTTGAATCGGCAAACGATGGAGCAGTGGGAATGGGATGCTGAAAATAATTTATATAAATATCACCCACTTTTGAATTGGAGTAGCGCAGAGGTAGAAACGTTTGTACATAAAAACCATATCCCATATAATCATCTGCATGACCAAAATTTCCCTAGTATTGGTTGCCAACCCTGCACACGTGCAGTCCTAAAAGGCGAAGATATACGCGCTGGGCGTTGGTGGTGGGAAGATACAAGTAAAAAAGAATGTGGCTTGCACGGAAAATAATTTTTGCTGTCTTCATATTATGCTGTTAATAAATAAAAAGGAACTTCGTTTTTGTCTGTAATTGTTTTTTTTGAGTGTCGGCTCGCCTACTAATTTGAAAGATAATATCAATGATTTTTTTTAATTATTGTGGCTTATTTGGGATACAAAAAATATAAAATATAATATAGTGTTCATGTAAAACTCATTAAAAAAAATACGAAAATTCAAGCCCTTAACCATACCAAAGACAAACTTTTTGCCATCACAAGGTATGACTTAGGCTTATTAAATTTGGTAACGTCCAAAAATATTAGTCCTAAAGAATTTATGAATATGCTACATTGGGCAAATAGCCAAATATGGGACATGGAAAGCACTCCTGAAATAATAAATTTGTATGAAGTAGGCATAGCCCAATATAAACAAATTATACTCAAGAATAAAATCTTGCCTACCGCTACTATATGAGCAGATGAAGCCCACATAAGTTTGGTCTTTCGCAACTTGATATAGTAATGCGCTAAAATTTACAGACACAAACGGACAAATAACCCTTAAAAATATATGGGTAGGCAAGATGCAATAAATTACGATTGTAGACATTAACTTGGGCATGAGCTTAGAAACGTAGGCAAAACGGTTCAAACCATCTACGCATTTTACTACTTATGGCAAAAAAGGGAGAAAGGAATAGGCTTGGAGTTCTCTCTTTGCAAAAACTTTATAGAAAATAACCGCGAGTAAATTTGGGTAAATAGTACCCATCTTCAAGGCACTCAATTTGACTTTACACTACCACATGACAAACCCTTATAACTTAGACTATCTCAGCCAATTAGAAGCTGAATCTATTCACATCTTGCGCGAAGTTGCAGGACAGTTTGAAAAGCCCGCTTTGCTGTTTTCGGGAGGCAAGGACTCCATTACTATCGTGCATTTGGCACTCAAGGCATTTCGCCCAGGCAAGTTTCCGTTTCCCTTAGTACACATTGATACAGGGCAGAACTTTGCGGAAACTCTTGCCTACCGCGATTGGCTCGTCGAAAGTATAGGCGAAAAACTTATCATTGGTTCGGTGCAGGCAGATATAGACGCAGGCGAGATACAAGACCCAATAGGCAAGTACATTAGCCGCAATACTTTGCAAACGCATACACTCTTGAAAGTTATTGAGCAAAACGAATTTGATGCCTGCATAGGTGGCGCAAGACGTGACGAGGAAAAAGCAAGAGCAAAAGAACGCATTTTCTCTGTGCGTGATGACTTCGGGCAATGGAATCCTAAACTTCAACGTCCAGAGCTTTGGAATACCTACAATGGCAAAATTCGCAAGGGCGAAAATGTCCGAGTATTTCCTATTAGTAACTGGACAGAGTTGGACGTTTGGAACTATATCAAGCGCGAAAACATCGCCTTGCCTACCATTTATTATGCCCATCAGCGCGAGTGCGTTATGATAAGCGGACAATGGATGGCTACTAATCCTTATATCTCTTTGGATGAAAGTGACCGCGTAGAAACGCTACAGGTACGCTTCCGAACCGTAGGCGACACGACTTGCACGGCTGCTATGGAGTCTGATGCAAACGATATCGACAAAGTAATTGCTGAAATATCTACCTCCAAAATTACAGAACGAGGCGCACGCATTGATGACAAACAATCAGAAGCCGCCATGGAAGATAGGAAAAAAGTTGGTTATTTTTAAAAATAGGTTTTAAGCGTTTAAATACAACTGTTATTTTTTTCTTTTTGAGTAGCAGATAGCACTCGCAAAGGACAAAACAGCTAATTTGCTACTCAAAAAAAACAACTTGCAATTTGCAAAAATTAAAAAATAATACGGGGATAGATAAACATATTTTAGGACAAGATGCTCATTCGCCACCTTGCTATTTCAATATTTAACCGAAATTGTCATAAATTGTCTATCTTTGCCCTTATATTATCAAAAATCACTCTCAAAAACCATGAACGAAGAAGTAATAGACATAGATAATGATGAAGAAGATGATGCTTTATTTGAACATTATCGCTATCTAGTAGATAAGGGACAACAGCCGTTGCGGATTGATAAATATTTGGTAATGAAGGCAGGGAGTATCCCACGCAACAAAATCCAAAACTCTATAGACAATGGCTTTATCCTTGTAAATCAACAGCCTACAAAGGCTAACTATAAGGTGCGCCCGCTTGATGTGATAACCTTGTCCTTGCCTACCCCACGCCGCGATACTGAGATATTGCCAGAGCCAATTCCCCTTGATATTGTGTATGAAGATGCGTATTTGTTGGTGATAAATAAACCTGCTGGCTTGGTGGTTCACCCAGCCCATGGCAATTGGACAGGCACATTATTGAACGGCTTGGTGCATCATTTTGCACAGTTGCCAGCCAATGCAGATGGGCGACCAGGCTTGGTACATAGGATTGATAAAGATACTTCAGGCTTGTTGGTAATAGGCAAGACAAGTGAAGCCCTTACAAAATTGGCAAAACAATTCTTTGACCATACTATAGAAAGGACGTATTATGCCCTCGTGTGGGGCGAACCCAAAGAGCCAGCAGGTACTATCCACGTGAATTTGGGTAGAAGCATGAAAGACAGACGCGTTACTGAAGCTGTACCCGATGGCTCGCATGGCAAAGACTCTATTACGCATTATAAAACTTTGAAAGGCTTTTATTATGTTTCGCTTCTGCAATGCAATCTCGAAACAGGGCGCACACACCAAATCCGCGCCCACATGAAGTATTTAGGACACCCACTTTTTAATGATGCTACCTACGGAGGCGACAAGGTCTTGCGTGGCACAGTGTTTTCTAAATATAAATCTTTTGTAGATAATTGCTTTGCGATGCTTCCGCGTCAAGCCCTTCATGCTAAATCATTGGGCTTTACACACCCCATTACAGGAGAGTGGATGCAGTTTAACTCTGAACTACCCGATGATTTCAAACAAGTGATAGAAAAGTGGGAAAACTACCACCAATACAAACAAGAGCCACTCCTTGTAGAATAATGGCACGTTTTCTTTTTGAGTAACCGATGCCCCAGATTAAACGCATCAAAATAAAAGTTCCCCCAATTTCATTGGGGGCTATTCAAATTTGAACCTCTAAAGAGGTTCGGTAAAGCACAAGCAACACTTTCAGGTGTTGAATTTACGAATAGCCCTCAATGAAATTGGGGGAATGGTAGCAATTTTCACACATTTGAAAGCTCGAAAATTTTGATGCGTTTAATCTGCGGATGCCCATACTTAAAGAGAAAACACTCGAATAATGCGTACCTTTGTAAGCTCAAGGCAACGTTGTAGCCTTGATTTTTGTCTTATCTTTGTATTTCATACTTATATCATTATATCATTTTTATCCTTAATCTTTATTTATGTGCGGAATTGTTGCTTACACGGGTTATCGCGATGCCTATCCTATCCTTATCAAAGGATTAAAACGCCTCGAATATAGAGGCTACGACAGTGCAGGCGTAGCCCTCCTAAACGGCTCGTTGAATGTCTATAAGAAAAAGGGGAAAGTATCCGAATTGGAGGACTTTATTGGTGCAAAAATGCCCACTGGTAATATTGGCGTAGGACATACCCGTTGGGCGACCCATGGCGAACCCAATGACGCAAATGCACACCCACATTATTCACAAAGTGGTAATCTCGCCTTGATTCATAATGGCATCATCGAGAATTACAATGTTATCAAACAAGACCTTGAGCAAAAAGGCTATACTTTCAAAAGTGAAACAGACTCAGAAGTATTGGTCAATTTTATAGAAGATATACAAAAACAGGCTAAATGCTCACTTCCTGAAGCCGTAAGATTAGCTTTGCAAAAAGTAGTGGGTGCGTATGCGATTGTGCTTATTTCCGAAAGCAATCCTCGCCTGCTGATAGCGGCACGCAAAGGTAGCCCTCTCGTAATAGGCATAGGTGTAGGCGAATATTTTATAGCCTCTGATGCTACGCCGATTGTCGAATATACAAATGAAGTAGTTTATTTGGACGACCTTGAGATGGCTATTATCGAAAATGACCAGCTGTCTATCAAGAGTTTGGACTCTATCCCCAAACAACCGTATATACAAACCCTTGATATGCAACTTGATGCTATTGAAAAAGGTGGCTACGAGCATTTTATGTTGAAGGAGATTTTTGAACAACCCAAATCTGTAGCAGATAGTTTGCGTGGGCGCGTAAATAGTAAAACTGGTACACTTCAATTAGGCGGCTTAACAGAATATATGAACCGCCTTGTAAGCGCAGACAAAATTGTTTTTGTAGCGTGTGGCACGTCTTGGCACGCCGCTCTCGTAGCTGAATATTTGTTTGAGGAGCTAACGCGCATACCTGTCGAGGTAGAATATGCTTCTGAATTTCGCTATAGAAATCCTATTCTGAAAGAAAATGATGTCGTAATTGCTATTTCGCAATCAGGCGAAACTGCCGATACGCTCGCAGCTATAGAGTTAGCAAAGTCAAAGGGTGCTATTATTTTTGGGGTTTGCAATGTAGTCGGCTCGTCTATCCCTCGTGCTACGCATGCAGGCGCGTATATACACGCAGGCCCTGAAATAGGCGTGGCAAGCACTAAAGCCTTTACAGGGCAGATAACAGTCTTAGCTATGATGGCATTGCTTATTGCGTATCGCAAAGGTACGATTACGCAAAGCTATTATCAAGAAATGTTGGTGGAACTTGAAAATATCCCCACTAAAATAGAAACCGCGCTCTTATTAAACGACCAAATTAAAGATATTGCGGCAATATTCAAAGATGCGCGCAATTTCTTGTATCTTGGTAGAGGGTTTAACTTCCCTGTTGCTTTAGAAGGAGCATTAAAATTGAAAGAAATTTCGTATATTCATGCCGAAGGTTATCCTGCCGCAGAAATGAAACACGGCCCTATTGCGCTTATTGATGCAGAGATGCCTGTAGTGTTTATTGCCACAAATGATAGTAGTTATGAAAAGATTATTTCTAATATTCAAGAAGTAAAAGCCCGCAAAGGTCGCGTGATAGCGATTGTTTCAGAGGGTGATAAACTTATTTCTAAAATGGCTGATTACACGATTGAAATTCCTGCCTGCAATCCTGCTCTTGTGCCTTTATTGGCGGTAGTGCCATTGCAATTGCTGTCTTATCATATAGCGGTTATGCGCGGTTGTAATGTCGACCAGCCTCGTAATTTGGCAAAGTCAGTTACAGTAGAATAAAATATATTTTTTTGTTTTTTTTGAACGCTTGCCAATGCTCGATAGACTTTGACAAGCGTTCAAAAAATACAATCTTATTTAACAACTGTTCCTTAACGTGTTTCTAGCGGGGTAGGCAAGTTTCTTATTTTACGGTAAAATAGGTTTAGCGTTATTTTAGCAAGAAAGAAGGTTTTAACAAAGCAATAACAAGGTATTTGTATAATTTCAGAAAATAAAACGTTATATATTGGGTAAAGTTCGATAAATGTACGAACTTTGCACCCGCAAAACCACGTTTTAATCTTACCCATATTCAATGAATATTAAGCGCATCTTTTCCTTAGCCGTTGTATTCGCGAGTTGTTTGTCTGCCAGCTTTGCGCAAGACAAGTTCGCCTATTTTGACGAAAACTATGCTATGCCCCTACTGCCCGAATACAAAGCTGTACAAGCAGAAATGGAGACGTTTCAAAAACAAATAAAAACTGAACTCGACAAAATGGAAAAAGAGTATCAGGACAAACTAAAAGCCCTTAAAGATATCGCAGGCAAGCCAGATGCCTCTGCCGTAGTACTCGAAGCAGGACAGAAAGAACTTGAAGGACTCGACAAACGTATCCAAAAAATAGAAGCAGAGGCGCAAGAGGAGTCCAAAGCAAAATTCGCAAAGAAAATGGATCCTATCAATACTATGGTAGGCAAGGCATTGGAAGAAGTTTCGAAAGAACTTGGCGGCGTGTATGTATTTAGGCGTGAATCGGCTATGTATATCGTAGAGGAAAACAATGTTTCTGACCTCGTGTTAAAGAAATTGGGTGTAACAGTCCCCGCTGTACCTAATCGTGGTAGCCTAAAAAGCAATAACAAATTAGGATACTTTGACCAAAATTATGTAGTGCCACTTTTGCCTGAATTCAAAAAAGCCAAGAAAGACCTCGAAACATTTCAAACTTTCCTAAAGGCTGAAATGGAGAAGATTCAAACCGAAGGGTCTAAGTTAATGCAGGAATTAGAACAATTGGGCGCAGCTATGCCACCAGCTCAAAAACAAGCCAAGTCAGACGAATTGCAAAAATTAGATACTAAACTACAAGAAATGCAACAAGCGGCTAACGGTAAAGTCCAAGAAAAATATACGAAACTCCTTGAGCCTATCATCAAAAACTTGCAAACCAAAGTGGATGAAGTTGCTAAAGAGAACGGATATACCTATGTATTTCGTTTAGAAGTATCTTTGGAAGAACCTAAAGAAGCTAATATTTCTGACCTCGTATTGAAGAAGTTAGGCATTACGCCTCCACCACTTGCCACCACTGAAAAGAAAAACTAAGCCCTACAAATCAAAAAAAAATGAAAAAGATACTCGCCCTATGTGGTGCTTATATATTGATAGCTATGGCAATGCCTTGCTACGCGCAAATGAAGGTCGGATATTTTGACCTTGCCTACATTATGCCTCTCCTGCCCGAAGTAAAAAAAGCAGAAACTGACATCGAAGCGTACGCCAAACAACTTGATGCAGAATTTACAAAGAAGCAAAAAGAGTTTAATGACAAATATAAAGACCTCGCAGAAGCCGTAAAAAGCCTAGACGGTTTGTCGCAAACTATATTAAATGCCAAACAAGAAGAATTGCAATCGCTTCAAAAGCAATTACAAGACTTTGAGCAACGCAGTGTTAGCGATATTCAAACCCGTAGGGACAAAGCACTTGAACCTATTTATGCCAAAATAGAAACGGCTGTCAAAGAGGTTGCTACAGGCAATGCCTATACACACGTATTGCGTGCAGAAGCGTGTTATTTACCCGTAAAGGAAAACAATGTTTCTAATTTAGTATTGAAAAAATTAGGTGTTACGCCTCCGCCTCCGATAGAGAAGAAGTAAAAGTAGCTTAAAAAGGCTTGTAAGCAAGGTTGCTTACAAGCCTTTTTTGTGAATTTACAAACGTTTTTATAACACTAATTGGCGTGTAGCCAATGTTTTTTAGTGGTTAGGGCTTCTACCGTTTCGCGTAAATCAGGGTCATCTATACAACAATCTACAGGACAAACAGCCGCACATTGTGGCTCTTCGTGAAAGCCTGTACATTCCGTACACTTACCCGATACGATGTAATAAACCTCATCAGATACGGGGGCAATTTTCGTTTTGGCATCTATCAACGTGCCATTTTCAAGGGTTACATCAACCAGTTTTGTACCGCCCGCCCATGTCCAATCTACACCACCTTCATAAATAGCAGTGTTAGGACATTCGGGTTCGCAGGCACCACAATTGATGCACTCGTCTGTTATCATGATAGCCATAATTAAACAATTTTAAGGGTTTATGGGTTTACGCTATATATATACTAATTTTGTGGCACAAAGATAAGACATATTTCTTAATTAGTTGTTACACTAACGATTTATTTTTTTGTTTTTTGTTTTTTTATCATTTTTCTACTTCTTATTATTTTATCTCGATATGAGTTTAGTTTCTCGTAAAGCCCCTTCTTTTACTGCAACGGCATTGTTAGATGGGCAAAAAATTGTTACTGATTTCTCACTTGCCCAATATGAAGGCGAGAAATATGTAGTCTTATTCTTCTATCCTAAAGATTTTTCGGGTGTATGCCCTACAGAGTTTTGGGCATTTCAAGAGCGTTTGGCTGATTTTGAAAAGCGTGGAGCTATCGTTGTAGGTTGTTCAGGCGATACAGATGCGGCACACAAAGCATGGCTAAGTATGCCTCGCGATAAAAACGGCATCGAAGGAATTACCTTTCCGTTGGTGGCTGATATGGCAAAGACTATTGCCTTTAATTATGGTGTTTTAGGAGGTGATTTTGCTTATGAAGAAGACGGCAGAATGGCATTTGATGGCGCACCTATTGCCTTACGTGGCACATTCATCATCAATCAAAAGGGTATTGTAATGTATGAATCTGTTAATTTCTTCACGATAGCCCGCGATATTGATATTATTTTGCGCGAACTTGATGCTATTCAACACTTTGAAGAGTCAGGCGAAGTTTGCTTGGCAAATTGGAAAAAAGGTTAGGCGCGTAGGCAAGTTATAACAAGTTTTCTTGCAACTGTTTGGTGAAGATACCAAACATGGGGCGAATAAAATGAGAGGTGAAAGACTTTCGCAAGAAGTGCTTTTGCATAAAAGTACCACTAATTAATTGATTTACAATTAGTTAGTGGCATTTTTAATATAGGGGTTGTTTAGTTGAACTGTATCTGTTGTTAAAAAACGTCTTTTGGGTTGTAATTTCGTTAGATTTTTCGTTGTAGCGACCTGCTACGACT
>JAYTNK010000815.1:0-4636 GCA_043748375.1 Cytophagales bacterium | reverse complement strand
GCCTTCTTTTACTGCACAGCACTTGCAGTTACAGCACAAACACTCGAAGCATTTATTGAAAAATTAGAAGCAGTCGATATTAATGACTCTAAAGGGCGACTGGCGGTACTTGACCAAGCTATTCAAGCCTTTCCTAAAAACGCTGACCTTTATGGTAGGCGAGCAGATTTGAAAACGGTTATGGAAAAGGCGTTCAGTAAAAAAGATACCTACGGGTTTATGGCAGATTATGATAATGCGATTAAGTTTGATAATGTGTCATGGCGTTATACTACACGTGCTAATGGCAAACTCCTTGTGGAAGATTACCAAGGGGCTTTGGCGGACTGTAATACGGCCGTGGCTATGGCTGAAAAAACAGGAGAAAAAGACGCTATCTTTAGTGCTTACTTTGGACGTATTGTCGCAAAAACGTCTTTAAAAGATTATAAAGGGGCTATAGCAGATACAGAGGTAGCGGCTAAAAATCACTCAGATACAGGTAGCTCATTTGTAGCGAGTATGTTGAGTAGTGCGGCCAATTTTGCTGAAGAAGCAGGTGATTTTCAATTAGCGGTTAAGTATATTGATCGTGCTGCGGTCATTTACAAGCAATTGAATGATGATACAGAAAGCTTGATGTATTATAAGAGAGGAGAAATTCAAATAGATAAGTTAAATAATCTTAAACAAGGTTGTGCGGATTTGAAGAAAGCACTTACTATCAATAATGGCGGTATTTTTAAAGAAAGTATTACGGCTAAAATAGCGAAGCATTGTAAATAAAATATAAAAATTATTTATCAAATGAGGCTGTCCGAAAAGGATAGCCTCTATTTTTGCTACCAAACTTCATCGAATTGTCATGCTAAACAAAGTGAAGCATCTCGATTCTAAATAATAATATACGAGCTAAAAACGCGTTAGAAAGTAAATGCTAAATGTATATTGTATGAAATCAGTATTTCTTTATTTGAGCGCATGTTTTGTATTGCTATGCTCGTCTATTCCTTCTGAGGATAAGAAACCACCTGCCAATCTCAAAGAGCTACATGAGCGATTCATGCTTGGCTTTTTTGTAGGCTCACCTGACTATTCAAAAGACAGTACGATTGTAGTTAAGGCAAAACTATATGCAGATGAGCCTGAACTAAAAGCATACGTGGCTGACCAATGCCAATCTATGATAGGGGGCTTTTATGGTGCTTTTCAACAAGCTATTGATGAAAAAGCAAGCTACAGTTGGCAAGATTGGTACGGAAAAAGTTTTTCAAACAATTACCAACGCTTGCTATCTACCAATCTTATTAAAAAGAGTGTGGATATTAAATCTGGTACCAAGTTTAATTATTTTGATGAAATCGCCTTAGAAAAAACTTTTAATGCTTTATATAAAAAGCCTACCGAAAAGTTCAAAGGCGTTGCTACTTACCAACGTATTTATGATATAAGTGTAAAGGGATATGGCATTGAAGTTGCGGACTTTATAGCAAAAGTAATGCGTAACAAAAAAGGATTTGAAAAGGTTACAGCTCTCTATAAAAAACAAATGGAAACCAGTGAGGAGTTTTACGGAAATTCATATCCCGACAAAACATGGCAAACCATTTTCCCTTTGGCTGAATTAGAAAAAGATGGTGATTATTACAACTATCCACAACTCAAGTGTGGGTATGCAAGTGATATTTTGCTCATGCTTATTAGACGCAATATTGATGGCACCTTGCCTACCCTGCTCAAATGTTTCAAGCAGATTTTGCAAGATTATGATAAAACTACCTTTAATAGTTATAAAGATACTTTTTAAGTTTCTGCCTATTTTATGATATTTGAGGCTGTCCGAAAAGGATAGCCTCTATTTTTACTACCAAATTTTATCGAATTGTCATGCTAAACAAAGTGAAGCATCCCGATTCTAAAAGCGATATGCGAGCAAAAAACGAGACTCCCCACTGCGTTCGGAATGACAAAATCGTATTTTATTTGGGTAATTTTTTAAGTAAGGAGTTTTCGGACAACCTCTTTTAACCTATTTTAAGGTTTCGCAGACATATTGTATTTCACTTTTTTTAGCTGCCTTTATGCCTCGAAAGCCTACTTTACACTAAAACAATTTTTCAGGCTTGTCTTAACCATGATGAAACACAAAATAGCTTATTTGTTGGGGCTGTGGGCTTGCCTGCTCTGCCCACAAATACACGCCCAAAATACCTCGCCCCCACCCGACTCTCTGTCCAAATGCTACAAATGGGAGGTAGCTACAGACCTTCTTTGGTTAGTAAAGCAAGATTCTATCCTTAGCCCCTCCATTTTTATCCGAAGGCATACAAAAGATGGTGCTTGGCGGTTGAGGCTTGGCGGTGGATACAAATATGAGGCTAATGAACCTAAAAACCCATCACCTACCGCCATATCTGATGCAAGAATAGGCAATTACATTAAAACAAGTATGTTTTTTGGCAGGGTAGGCTATCAATGGACTAAAAAATTGCCTGAATTTTCTCTTTACTATGGAGTAGACCTTTTTCATAACCGAGTCAAAACTCGTGTTGATGAGTATTTCTGGCAAAACCAAAAAAACTTTCATTATGTAGCCCATGTCAAAAAATATCAAACAGGCTTGATGTTATTCGCGGGAATACAAAAGACTTTTTGTAAAAAATTATCCATTTCAGGTGAAGTAGGACTATCTACACATTATGAGTATTATGATTATCTACAAACTTTTTATGAGTATCCAATTGACGACCCTGATAGTAGCGGATGGTCATACAATACCTTTAAAAAATGGCATACGAGCCTTTCACCTTTGTATGTATTAAACTTTGGTTATCACTTTTAAATTTCCCTATTTTAATTTGCTATATTTTTAGCTACCTACGTATAGGCAAGTAGCTTTTTTGGTTACTTTATTTTGGCAGGCAAGAGGAGAAAAATTACAAAAAAGAGTCTATAATCGACATTGCTCAGCACCAAATTAAATTTTACTATTTTTTATTTCCTTTTTCTAAAACCTTTCTCATTTGTCCATAAATAGACTTCGTGGGGCTTCAAATATTCGCGTGTGTCAATAATATTTTGAAAAAAGCAATAATCACAAAATAAAATAACGTGCTGGGAAATGTCGGGTATATAGGCATTTAGTATATTTACAATTTATCCTCCTGTATTTTTTTAAGTGAAAAGAGAAGTTTGTCATTTTCAGCGAAGCTCAACATCTCGTTTTTCGTTCACAAATCGTCGTTCAACAACGAGATGCTTCACTATGTTCAGCATGACAAATGCGCTATCACTAAAAATAATACATAAGGCAATTTATTATATTTGCAACTTGCCTACCAAATAAAAAGCTCCTTGCCTATCGTAGGCAAGGAGCTTATTATTTTGAAAACAGTAATAGCCAAGTAATAGCCAAAGATAGTTTATTGTATCTTCACAAAAGGCTTGCTTACTTTTATCTTGCCTACCTGAATCTGTAATTGGTACTTGCCTGCGGGCAAAGTACTGAAATTAAGGACAGAGGCTTCGGCTAAAGTAGATATTTGTTTTTCCCAAATGCTTTTGCCACTTGCTTCAAAGACTGTCAGGGTAACATTCGTTAATAATAAACCCTTGCCTACCTCAAGCGTAGTGGTTTCACGCATAGGATTGGGATACAAACGAATCGCTTTAGCTAAATTCTCATCTTCAAGAGCCGTACTGAAGTCAGTTTTGAATCTCCAAGCGTTATTGCCAGCCAATCCTGCAAAGAAATTACCTGCTAAGTCCTTCAAATAATCATTGCTTACGACTACATACAAGTCTGTATTGAAAGGTAGATCATTGGTAGGATTGATGGTTGCAATAGTACCTACAATATTGACGCGGCTGCTATTGATAGCAAACAATTCTACTAAGCTGTTGTCGCTTATACGCCTAATAGCAATACTTCCTGTACTTCCTTTCTGAATATTTTCATTGAAATTCATCTCCAAGTCGTTTGCACCTGCGAATGCGAGGGCATTGTTTACGGGATTGGTGCTTATCAATAAAGGAGCAGTGTTATCTACAGCAGGTTGAGTAGTGAATTGCCAAGTGGTGCTGGTGGTAATACCTGTGTAGGCATTGCCTGATACGTCTTGCAAGATGCCATTGGCAACTTCTACGTAATATTGTACGCCTAAGTCCAAGTCTGTAGTAGGATTGATGGTTACGACTGCGCCTACTATGGTGATGTTAGCACTTGCAATAGGCATACTTTCGGCTATAGCGTTGTTGTTCACACGTTTGATAGTGATGTTGCCTGCTGTAGCGGTAGCTTTTTGCATATTTTCGCTAAACGTCATGACTAAGTTCGCACTCGCAATCACATTGGTAGCTCCATTGGCAGGATTGAGGCTTACAAGGGTAGGCAAGACGTTATCCGCACTCGTAAATTGCCAAACACTGTTGCCTGTAAAGCCTACAAAGTCATTGTTTGCCATATCTTTGATAGCTCCGTTGGTCAATTCTACATAATATTGCGTACCTGATTCGAAGTCATTGGTAGGATTGATAGTAACCGTAACGCCTGATGCGGTTACATTGGTATTGGCTATGTTGATGTTCTCAAAAACACTGTTATTGCTTGAGCGTTTGATAGATACACTGCCTATGCCTTTTTGTATAGCTTCGCTAA
>JAYTNK010000814.1:0-11266 GCA_043748375.1 Cytophagales bacterium | reverse complement strand
TGTACGATTAAGTATTCAAATCAGGCAAGGTATTACACGCCAACAAGACCAAATCAAAGTATTGGTTACGAATTATTGTGAGATGCACACTTCGTTGAGGCATCATCAGGCAAGAGCTACAGCGCTCAAACGCATGGTATTTGAAACGAAAAAGTCCTTGCAGTTGCAATCTTATAGTCTTTATGAAGGATACAATGCACGGGCGCAACTCAATCAGGCACAACACCAACTTCGCGTAGCCACCCAAATCTCGCCTGCCCAACAAATACGCAATAACCCCTCTGTTTTTCAAATTATTAAAGGACAGACTGAAGTTTATTTATTCTTGCAAAACAAAGAAGCACAAGCTTCAGAAGGTATTCTTGCACAAGACGACCATTTGCTTAGCGGTTTTCAAGATGTACAAATTCGGTATGACCAGCACTTAAACATTGCGCAAAAATCCATTTACCGCGATCAGAATAAACTACAAGAACTCGACAAAGAACTTGCAGATGAACAACGGATTGTAGAGCGGCTGATGGTTGCCTTAGCCGATAATCAAAAATTACGCGCCAAATTTATCAAGCATATACAACGCGATTTTGGCTATTGGTTTCAACGAAAACGACATGAACAACGTTTAGACTCTATACAAAAAAGATAGTTTTCTTTTTGAGTAGCCAATTGGCTATTCAAAAAGAAAACGCACACAAAAAGCGATGAAATAAGTATGAAAGATTTTTATATTATCAATGGGCCTAATCTCAATCTTTTAGGCAAGCGCGAAATAGCTATCTATGGCGCGGCTACCTTTGAAGATTTTTTACAAATGCTACAAGTCCAATTCAAGGAAATAGCCCATATTCATTACTTCCAATCCAATCATGAAGGGGATTTGATAGACAAATTGCATGAGGTGGGGTTTTCAGCCGAAGGCATCATACTCAATGCGGGTGGCTATACGCACACTTCTATAGCCTTGCGCGATGCTATAAGCGCGATTCCCGCACCTGTGTTGGAAGTACATATATCAAATGTGTATGCACGCGAGGAGTTTCGACATAAAAGCCTGCTTTCTTCAGTATGCAAGGGCGTTATTGTGGGTTTAGGCTTACAAGGTTATCTGTTCGCGCTTCAATATTTAAACTTAAATGCGAAACTTTTGACCGCCAAGTAAAAGAAATAAATATATTCATGAGGGCTTTTACCCTAACACAAAATACATTTTTAACATACCTTTTCCCTTGGCTTCGATGTCGCCACGATACTCACATCTAAAAACATCTTTTACGAGTTCATAGGTGCTTTCTGTAATATTGACCTTGCCTACCAAACCATTACTTTCTGCGCGACTTGCCGTATTCACAGTGTCTCCCCAAATATCGTAAGCAAACTTTTTTGTGCCAACTACTCCCGCTACTACTGCGCCTGTATTGATGCCAAGCCTACACTCAAAATATGGTTCGCCTTTTGCAACACATTCTTTTTTGTAGGTGCTCATGTATTCTTGAATAGCCAATGCCGCACGTATGGCATCTACAGGATTCGTATCATTGGCTACAGGTAAGCCACCAGCGCACATATACGCATCTCCAATCGTTTTAATTTTTTCGAGGTTATATCGTTCTACAATCTCATCAAAAGCTGAAAAACATTTGTTCAATTCCTCAATAACTTCTTCTGGAGTCATGGTCGCACTTCGGGCTGTAAATCCTTTGAAATCAGTAAACAATACAGAAACTTTTTCGTAATGTTTAGCACTTGCTTTGCCATTAGCTTTAAGCTCGTCGGCTATCTCATCTGGCAAAATATTTCGCAGTAGTTTATCTGCTTGGGCTTTTTCGGCTATGATAGCGGTGTTTTGTTCTTCAATGATATGGTTTTGCTCTATTAAGGCATCATTCGCCTCCACTAAGGCTAACTTAGACTTCACCATTGATATGGTTAGTTTATATTTAGTTTCAATTAAAATAAGCATGAAAAACGCCACTGCTATCACCAATAAGCCGCCATTAACTAACGCCTCTTTAACGTCTAAATGGTGATTCATTTCAAAGAAAAAGCCTGTAGCTATCATAGAAGGCACGATAATACCCAATGAATAATAGCGATTCCACATAATAAACATGCCTGAACCTATGAATAAAGCCATGTAGTTCAGCGAATGCCCCGTAAAATCTTCAATTTTGATTAAGCTATAAGTATAGGCATTTTGCAAAGAAATAAGCAACACAGGAACAAATATCAACCATTCGGCAGATACCCGTTTATAGCGATGTCCAAAGAGTAAAAACACAGTAATGATAGCAATGCTCACTCGTAAAACCATAATTTGGAGAAACGCATGAGGAATATTTAAATAATCGGTAAGTCCAAATAAAGGTTCAAAAATAACAACCATTATAGCACAATAAGTGTGGTATTTTGAGGCGGATTTAGCCAAGTCCTCTTTCCAAGCCATTTCGTTATTTTTCATCTTATTTTTGGGTTGCATATCATTCTGTATTATTTTCGTTATTTGATAGTTTTGAAGAAATTAAAAATTCATAAATAATTTAATTAAAAACAATTTGTATTTTTACTTCATTGTGAACGAGTTCATGCTATATAACGAAAAATAATACCATAAATTTTATTTTCAATTAAAAACTTTGTAATTTGATGGTTAAATTGGAAAAACCATTAGTGAATACTAGAAAACCAAGTTATTTGAATAAATATGCCACAGATTACAAGTGTATATTGGAAAATCTTGTTTAATTATAAGTAATTGATAATCAGTTTTTTACAGGAAAACATTGTTTTTGCACCTCTTTCGGTTTGCATGGTTGGGATAGCAAAATACAAATGCTCAATATTTTGCTTCTTCGTGGCGCTCTTAAATTTAAGATTCTTCGAAAGTTATTACGGGATAGCCACGCTGTAAGCGTCTTTTATACACTTTAGCACCCCGCAAAAGCCTGAAAAACAGATTTTTACAGCATGACTGCTCATATATTTTGGTAGCTTCCGCTATAAACTTTCAGTTGTCTGACAATTTTTGTGGAAGTCTGTAGTGGTGGGCTTCCATCCTGCCGTTTTGAGCCTCCCAACAAGCTAAAGCTCGTTGCTACAGCCTTGCCTCCACAAAAATTGTCAGAGAACCAAAATATTTTTGGGAGGGCAGGCAAGTTAGCTTGTATAAACTTCAATCGCTTTCTGCCAATAAAACATAGCATAATTAGCCATTCTCACTTTCCTATTCAAAAAATTGAACCCAGGATTGAGGATAAGATAATCTGTTGCTTTGTAGCTTGTTGTGTCTAAGGTAGGCAAGGCAGTATCGTCTTGTTTCATCAATTTAGCTACCAATAAAGCAATCTTGCCTGCTGTTTCTATAGCGTTTTCGTCTCCAAAATGGTAAATTGTGTAGCTATTAAAACTGCTAATTCCTTGAATAAGCTCCCTGTTTTCTCTTTTTACTATTTGCAGGCAAGTTAGCCAAGTATCTTCCAAAACATCTTTATAACTCTTGCCTACCAATACGGGGCGGTAGGCAAGTTCTTGTTGTACATTTTGAAAATAGGACTGCCTAAACACCTCAAAATCAATGATTTTGTCAAATAATTGCCCCACATCAAACATTTGTTTGATAATTTCCATTTCCTTGCCTTCGCCATATCGTATGCCTGTGGTGTTGGGCGCAAATGCTGTTAACTTATCGCCTGCTATAGATTCTATAGTAGGCAAGTCTAAAAATATGATAGGCTCTTTTGTTTCTAACCAAGCCATCTGCATAGGCGTTTTTTGCAACTTTGGATAAGGATTTTCCGCAAAAAGAACATCTAACAGAATGCTATTGTCTTCAGGGCTTGCAAAATTAGGTGCATAAAAAAGTTTGTAATGTGCTTTGGGTACACCTTCTTTGTAGCTTCTGTGTTCATCTAATTCAAACTTAGCAAATATGGTTTGCGCACACAGTTTTGTGAGTATAATTTCTATTTCTTCTCGGCTTGCCTGCGTCAGAATATCAATATCTATGGATAATCTTTGTGGACTGTCTAATAACAAAACTAAACTTGTGCCACCTTTAAAAATAAAATATAAACCGTTGATTTTCAGTGCTTCTACCAAGCACAAGGCATTTATCATCTTTTCTAACAAACGGAGATTTATTTTAGGGTGTTGTGCTCTTATTTGGTTTATCCACTCTTTTGTGGTGCTTTGGGGCGTTATCATATTACCGTATTTTGGATTTCTGCTTGAAAATTTATAGACAAATATTCTTTTAGTTTATCAGCTTTTTTCTCACTTCGGCGTGAAGCATACGCAAACATAGTACGGAAATTTAGTTCGTATTTGCAGATGGCACTTCTAAAAATATGGTCTTGTTCTGCCCCTTTGTAGGCAAGCAAAAGCGTATCATCAAAATATAAATCTACCAATAGTTTTTCAAGGCGTGGCAAGGCAATAAGTGTCTGCTCACCTTCATACTGAGCGGTCTTTAAAAGCATTTCAGGATTTTTATGTTGCCTTATCAAACGAGAACCTGAAAGCATTTTAGTAACAATTATGGGTTTTTCAGCTTCAAAAATATACTTTTCTGAAAGTATTTGCGCATCTTTCTTATACAAAACCGCAAAAACCTCTTTATAACCCACCCCTTTCAAATGATGAAAAATGGTATCAATGGCTTCTTTTTCTACCTCGACTATAGTCAAATCACGGATAGGCTGATGTACCATAAACTCATTGAACCAGCCACTCACCCATGCACAATGATAGTAGATGCCATATTTCCGATAGATTTCTGATAAATCAATATTCAACCGATAAAAATGCGTATCGAGATAAGGCTCATAACGTAATAACGTATTGCCTATCAATCTGTAAGTATCTTCAGATAACTGATAAAGCACACCTTCTTGCTGAAGTTCAAACAAAAACCAAAAGAACCCTGTTTCTTCTTCTTGCGTCCCTATTGGAGCTTTACGTGTATAGTATTCCCACAAATCTTGTTTTGAGAGCGTTCTTTGGTTCTTAAAATAGGTGCGCAAAGTATCTCTCTTGGGTTGTTTCAACATCATGATTGCTTTCCTGCAAATATACAGTTTTTACAGTTATTCTACAAAAAAATAAAAAACTGTGTTTTTTAAAAAATTACAGTTTTTTAAAAAAGTGTTCGTTCTTATAGATGTTTTTCGGTTTTGCTTGCCTGCCCCTGCTTAAAATCAAGAGTCGCTTATATAGGTATTTTTGGTGTTCAAAAACAGCACCCCTATTATAAATGCCTATTAAAAAGGCAAATGGTTTATTTTTTAACATTCATTTGGAAGTTACAGAAAAAAAAATGTATCTTTGCAGGCAAGGTAAGGTGTAGCCATATCAATATGCCACTACTTTTTATATAACCCACTGATTAAAAGTATATTAACTTCCCTCCCCATGAACTTGAACGCCACCTACACAGAAGACCAAATCCGCACCCTTGATTGGCGCGAACACATACGCAAACGACCAGGTATGTATATAGGCAAGCTCGGAAACGGCACTGCCCCCGATGATGGTATTTATGTACTTACCAAAGAAATTATTGACAACTCGATAGACGAACACATGATGGGCTTTGGTAAGCGCATCGACATACATATAACAGATAGCAGTGTAACCATACGCGACAGTGGGCGTGGTATTCCGCTTGGCAAAGTGGTTGATTGCGTTTCAAAAATCAATACAGGAGGCAAGTATGACTCGGAAGCCTTTCAAAAATCGGTGGGTTTGAATGGGGTAGGGGCAAAAGCTGTAAACGCGCTCTCTTCCTATTTTAAAGTGCAGTCATTTCGAGATGGTGAAACTAAACAAGCCACTTTCAAGGCAGGCGAGTTGGTAGAAGATACGCCTTTACAAATCACCAAAGAGGCAAATGGTACGCTTATCGTATTCGAACCTGATGATGAAGTCTTTACAGGTTTTAAATTCCAACCTGAGTTTTTAGAGGATTTAATTTGGAACTATGCCTACTTAAATGCAGGTTTGATTTTACACTTTAATAGACGCAATTATCAATCAAAAAATGGTTTATTGGACTTGCTCAGAAATAAAACCAACGAACAAGACAATCGCTACCCCGTTATACACCTCAAGACGCAAGATTTAGATATTGTTTTTACACATAATAACCAATATGGCGAAGAGTATTATTCTTTTGTAAATGGGCAAAATACCACTCAAGGTGGCACACACCTTGCGGCTTTTCGTGAATCTATTGTAAAAGTAGTGCGCGATTTTTACAAAAAGGAATATGACCCTGCCGATATTCGCGCTTCTATTGTAGCCGCCATAGCTATTCGCATACAAGAACCTGTGTTTGAATCTCAAACCAAAACCAAGTTAGGTTCGCAACATATTGCGCCTAATAGTACTACTATTCGCGCTTTTATCAACGATTTTTTGCGCACTGAATTAGATAATTATTTACACAAAAACAAAGAAACAGCAGACGCACTCGAAGCCCGTATTAAGCAATCGGAAAAAGAACGAAAGGAAATTTCGGGTATTCGCAAACTCGCCAATGAAAAAGCAAAAAAAGCTAACCTTCACAACCGAAAATTGCGCGACTGTCGAGTACACTTAACCGAAGTGAAAAAAGAAGACCGCTACAACAGTACTATTTTTATTACCGAAGGCGATTCTGCCAGCGGCTCCATTACAAAAGCACGCAATGTGATGACGCAAGCTGTCTTTAGTTTGCGCGGAAAGCCTTTAAATTGTTACGGCTTGACCAAAAAAATAGTCTATCAAAACGAGGAATTTAATTTGCTTCAGCACGCTTTAGACATCGAAGAAGGTATCGAGAACTTACGCTATAGTCGCGTAGTAATAGCCACTGATGCAGACGTGGACGGTATGCACATCCGCTTGCTTTTGCTTACGTTCTTCTTGCAATTTTTCCCCGATTTGGTGAAACAAGGGCATTTATACGTATTGGAAACACCTCTTTTCCGCGTACGCAATAAAAAAGATAGCTTCTATTGTTTTGATGAAAAGGAAAAACAAAGTGCCATCAAAAAATTAGGTGCAAATGCTGAAATAACCCGATTTAAAGGGTTAGGCGAAATTTCACCTGATGAGTTTGGACGATTTATAGGCAAGGATATGCGCGTGATACCTATTGTATTGAAAAAGGACGGAGGCGTGAAGGAAATTCTTGAGTATTATATGGGCAAAAACACGCCCGAACGCCAAATACACATTGTAGAAAACCTCCGCATCGAAACAGACACTATTCCTGTAGAGGAGGCATTGAGCGAATTAGTTTAAGCAAGCGCAGAAATCGCCCATGCACAAATTATCATAGATAACAGCTATTCGTCAAACTGCAAAATTAGCGAATTAACAACTTGCCTACGTAGGCAAGCTGTTAATTCGCTATTTAAATTATTCAAAGCGCAAAGACTCGATAGGGTCTAAACGCGAGGCTTTATAAGCTGGGTAATAGCCTGCTGTTACACCTACTAATATACAAACTCCAAAAGAAAGAAAAATCCAAACCCACGGCACAATAAAAATGCCTCCACTCAAATAAATAGCCACTACGTTACCAATTGCAAGCCCAAAAATTACTCCTGCTACTCCTCCTATTTGGCAAATTACAATAGCTTCTATCAAAAATTGTTGCCTAATACGAAACGGCGTAGCTCCCAAAGCCTTGCGAACGCCTATTTCGCGTGTGCGCTCTGTAACCGACACAAGCATGATGTTCATCAGCCCAATAGCCGCACCCAAAAGTGTAATAAATCCAATCACGCCTCCGCCAACTCTTAGGTAGCCTGTAACGCTTTCAAGGCGATTAGCAAGTGTTTCGCTTCTCGATATTTTGAATGATTCGGGTTGCCCCAATATGTCGCCTCTAATATTGCGCATGAGTGCAGTGGCTTCGCCCATAGCGGTTTGGAAATCGGCTAAATTATTTAAAGAAGTACTTATTAAGTAGGTCGGTACAAAATTTCCTGCTAATAACCTGCCATTTTCTAAAGGCACTACTACTACGCGGTCATTACCACCGCCTGGCGCACTACCTGCTTCTTCCATAATACCTATTACACGATAATGCCCACCTCTAAAATTGACTACTTTGTTCAGCGCATCTGTTTCTTTAAATAGTGTTTGTGCTACGCCATACCCTATTACAACAACAGGGGTTCCTTGCCTAAGCTCATAGTTAGAGAAAGTACGCCCTTTAATAATATTGATAGCCTTTGCAGCAAAATAATGCTCATTTGCCCCTACTACTGAGATATTCGGATTTGTTTGAGTGTTTTGGTATTTGACTTCTGCCCCTGCTGAAACAAAAGCCGAGATACTAACTTTAGCATCAAGTGCGAGGCGTTCTTGGTAGGCAAGTGCTTGTCTATATTGAATAGGTGGGAAGGTTTTTTCTTCGCGCCCATCAAACCTGCGTCCCGCAAAACGAGGCACTTCAATTTCGAAAGAATTTGCACCTAAGTCCGCAAAGCTGCTATCTACAGAAGCTTGTATGCTATCAATAGCTGTTAAAATGCCTACCAACGACATAATGCCTATGGCAATGATAAGTGCCGTTAGCACCGACCTAAGCATATTGGAGCGCACTGAGCGCAAGCCTTCTCTTATGTTTTCGCTTAAATTCATACAATTTAATAAGTAGCTTGAGGAGTGGAATTGTTACAAAGTGATTGTTTGGCATTGTTCTATTAGAACTTTTTTGGTAGCATTTGGATATAACGGCTTTTTTCACGATATTTGCGGGCTACTTTTCCAAATCTTCATGAGTAATATTCTATTGATACGCCAAGTGGCATTGTTTTTTGCCTATTGGTTAGCACAAGTACTGATAGCCAAGAACCTAGAACTATTTGAGGTCGCGTTTTGTTTCTTGTATGTGGGTTATCTATTGCAATTACCCTTGCAAACTGATAAGTCGTTACTCTTGGGGCTTGCGTTTTTCATGGGTTTGTCTATTGATGCAGTTTACGATACATTGGGCATTCATGCCTTTTGTTTTGTACTTGTAGCCTATTTACGTTCCATAATTATCGCCTTGCTTGCTCCTGCCGAAGAAATGTATGAATTAAGCATACGCGCATTAGGTTTTTTTTGGTATGCACAATACACCTTTATCTTAGTATTTATTCATCACCTCCTCTTGTTTTTGTTACAGCAGTTTGGTTTCCAAATGTTTTTTGACACCTTCATAAAAGCAGTAACAAGCACTATTTTCACTACTTTCGCAGTAGTTATGGTTCAATATATATTTTTCGCACCCATATTAGGCAATGTTCGACGATAGAAAATGGATAATACTTGGCTTATACGCAAGTATCGGCTTGATATTCGCAACACGTTTGTTTTTTTTACAAGTAATAGAAAAAGGGTATAAGGTTGCGGCTGACGATAATTCAATCAAACGCATCATCACTTATCCTGACAGAGGGCTAATTTATGACCGCAAAGGCAAGGTACTTGTCTTAAATGCGCCTATCTACGATTTGATGATAACCTATAATAAAGCTAAATTCTCTTCAGAACAGAAGCGTGTTTTTTGCGAATTAATGGGGATTACAGTCGAAGATTTTGAAAAAATAATAGCGAAAATACCCTCCGATAAGCGGGCTGTGCCTGTGCCTTTTCTTAGGCAACTTTCTAAACAAGATTATGCACGTATTCAAGACCGCTTGATTGATTTTCAAGGCTTCTTTGTAGCCGCAAGAACTGTACGGTCTTACCCACACCAAAGCATGGCACACCTCTTGGGTTATATTGCTGAAATTAGTGATGTAGCCCTTGATACTGACTCTACGCGCTATTATAACGGTGGTGATTACGTAGGCAAGGCGGGTATAGAAGCCTTTTATGAGCAAGAATTACGTGGCAGAAAGGGTGTAAAAAATATTTGGATAGACTCGAAAGGCAAAGAAAAAGGTGCGTATCGCAATGGTGTATTTGATACAACCTCTATCGCTGGGCAAAATTTATATACCTCTATTGATTTTGACCTACAGCAATATGGCGAAAAACTCATGGAAAATAAAGCAGGAAGTGCTATCGCGATTGACCCCAACACAGGGCAAATACTCGCGCTTATATCCTCGCCTCACTACGACCCAAACTTATTGATAGGCAAAGACTTCAGCAAAAATTACAACGCTTTGTTATTAGATGAAAATAAACCATTATTCAACCGAGCAGTAACCGCTCATTATCCGCCTGGTTCTACCTTTAAAGCTGTTCAACTCCTGATAGCCAAGCAAGCCCACGTTGTCAATGATGCAAGCGTATTTTCTTGTAATCACTCTCTTGTAAAGTGCCACTTTCATGCTACCTCCGACTTGCAACGCTCTATCCAAAACTCATGCAATCCTTATTATTGGAATGTCTATCGTAGAATTATTTATCAAAATAAAATTATTAAATTAAATGATAGTACTTATACGGTAGCAGAAGACGGCAAAATAGGTGAAGGCTATAATAAATGGTACAATTCCCTCGCCAGTTTCAATATTGGACGCAAAACTATGGTCGACATGGCAGCAGAAAAAGCTGGGCGTATCCCCAAAATTAGCCTTTATAATAACCGTTATGGCGAAGGCAAATGGAACTTTTCTAATATCTATTCATTGGGTATTGGGCAAGGTGAAATAGAACTCACGCCTATTCAACTCGCCAATATTGCGTGTATCATTGCCAATAGAGGGTTTTATTACCCCCCACATATTGTTACATCGGTAGGCAAGGAAAAAAACAAAGGCATTTCTAAATTTTATACCCAAAAGCAAGAAGTAGATATCGATAAAGAACATTATGAAACGCTCATTAATGGTATGCGAGATGCTTATAGAATGGGTACAGTTGGGCCACAAGCTATTATTCATGATATTGATATTTGTGGAAAAACGGGTACTGCACAAAACCCACGCGGGCAAGATCACTCGGTATTTATTTGCTTTGCACCTCGCGAAAAACCGCAAATTGCTATAGCCGTTTATGTTGAAAATGCAGGCTTTGGCGGTGATGTTGCTGCTCCTGTGGCTATTCTTATGATTGAGAAATATCTGAAAGGTAAAATATCAAAAACATGGCTTGAGAAAATGATTATGGAAAAACAACTAATTATTACTAAAATACCTCAAAATATAACACCACACCAGCTATATACTGATACATTATCTAAATAATAGACTTCTTGCGAAAGTGTTTTTTAGAAGCCTCACACCCTGCCCTCTCTCCATTTTGAGAGAGGGAAAAGGTACTTTCGCAGGAAGTCTAA